>JAAUUG010000144.1 GCA_012031195.1 Oscillatoriales cyanobacterium SM2_1_8 | reverse complement strand
GCGGTAGGGGGGGCGAGGGGGATGGGGGGGAGCGGTTCCGGCAACGGAAGAGAGTTCGGGGGGGCGGCAGGCCGCCAGGGCGGACAACATCAGGGCAGCGGCAAACAGCGGGCGCATATCAAGGTTTGGGGGGGGGCGTAGAGTTGAGGGATTTTAGGATAATACGGTTGCGACCCAACCGGCGGGCTTCGTTGAGGGCTTGGTAGCAGGCATCCACCAGCTTTGGGGGCGCGCCGCCCACCCGGGGCACCACCCCGGCGATGCCGATGCTGAGGGTCAGGCGATCGCCCACCGGGGAGCAGGGATGGGGAATTTGTTCGGCCTGCAGGGACACCTGCAACTTCCGGGAGACATGAATGGCGCCGCCGGTATCGGTATTGGGCAAAAGCAGGGCAAACTCCTCATCGCCGTAGCGGGCCACCACGTCGGAGGGCCGGTGCACCAGTTTGCGGATGATTTCCCCCACCTGTTGCAAACAGCGGTCGCCGGCGGTACGGCCCCGCGCGTTGTTGTACTCCCGAAAGTAGTCAATGTTGACCAGCACCAACGACAGGGGTTGGCTATCTCGCACCGATCGCCGCCATTCCCGTTCCAGCGCTTCCAGGAAGTAGCGGCTGGAGTGCAACTGGGTCAAATCGTCAAATTTGCTGAGGCGATCCAGTTTGGCAGCGGTGTCCCGGAGGGTGGCTTCGGCTTCGCGGCGCAGTTGGCGTTCTCGATCGAGCTGGAATTTGAGCAGTTGCAAATCCAGTTGGTGTTCGATGCGCAAAACAATTTCTTCGATCAGAAACGGTTTGGTGATGTAGTCGGCCGCCCCGGCGGCGAAAATGCGGTGCCGTTCTACCTTGTTTTCGTTGGCAGCAATGAACACCACCGGCGGCGAATGTTGGGCATTTCCGCCATCCAAAAACCGCAGGCGGTTGCACAACTGAAAACTGTCCATATCGTTGAGTTTTTCCGCCAGGGCAATCACGTGGGGCGGCGCGGTCTGGGTGCGAGCCACCGCCAAATTGCTGCCCGAAGCGTGCACCGTGTAGCCACACTCCTGCAAAATGGTCTGCAAAAATTGCCGTTCGCCGACATCGTCGCTGACCACCAAAATTACTTTCTCGTCCGGAGACGGGCTCATAGGGGCGAAGGAGGGGAAACAAACAAGGGGGTGCGATCGCGCCCTAAGGTCACGATACGATGCCAGCGACCCGATTGGTTCAGAATTGGCCAATACAATTCGGGGTGCAAGGCTTGCCAAAAGTATTCCACGAAACGTTCGCAGGCGCGATCGTCCAAACCCGGTTGGCCCAAGGCCCGTTGTTGCTGTTCCGCCGCCAACCGCCAAGCCCGGCTCCAGCGCCAATTTTGGGGTCGCCACCACCAATGGCGATCGCCCGCATCCCACAACGGCAAATATGCCGCCAACCGCCGGTTGCAGCGCTGGGCAAATTCCTGGGCCGCCGGTTCCCTCAGTTCGGCGGGCCAAACCTCCGGAAACACCGCCAGGGGTTCATAGCCCCAACACCACCCCTCCACCAACACCCCGTCCACCCGCTCCACGGTTTCGCCGGGGAGGCGATCGCCCTGGCCGTGGTGCAAAGATTTGTCGAAGCGGGGCACGGTGGTGGGGAGACCCCGACGCAAACCCTCCAGCACCGCGAGGGCCAAACCCACATCGTGGGTGCCGGGGGGCCCCCGCCAAATCAGCGCCGGGTCTTGGGCCCGCAACGCCCGCCGCTCGGCATAGGGCAAATAAAAATCATCCAGCGAGAGGGTCAACACCCGCCATCCCCGCAGGGCCAGCAAATCCCGCAACCGCTTCGCCAAGGTGGTTTTGCCGGCTCCTTGCACCCCAGAAATTCCCTGCACAAAAAAGCCATGGGTTTGCAACTGCCGCTCGAGGTTGGCCGCCAACGGCAACCCAACCCCCCACAACCAAGCCGGGTCGAGCCCCAACGGTGCCGCCCCATCCAACCAAGCCCGGCGCTCGGCGATGGAGCCCATGGGCCAATCTCCCCAAAAGGCGGTTTCCCAAGCCCGCAATGTCCCTTCAGCGGCCGAGGGTTGGGGCAGCATCGCCGGTACGTTCGAGGGGAGCCGTGGTGGAGACCAAGGCCGCCAACACTTCGGCCCCATCCACGGCAAAGGGCAACCGATGGATGTCGGATTCGGGCCGGCAGGCCAAAGCGGCGACCCGTTGCAACTCCCGCAAAGAAATTTCTCCCAAACCCAAATCCTCCAGGGTCTGGGGCAACCCAATCCCGGCATAAAACCCCAACAACTGATGGCGGGCCGTCGCGGCCAACCGGTTGCCGTGAAATTCCTCCAGGCGCAACTGGGCCAAAATGCCAAAAGCCACCTTTTCGCCGTGCAACGTGCCCTTGGTCTGGGGCAAATGGGTCAAAGCATTGTGGATGGCATGGGCCGCCACCGTCCGGCAATCGGCGCCCCCCAACCCGCCCACGGTGCCCGCCAAACCCACCGTGGCATCCACCACCTCTTGCCAGGCTTCGCCCCCCGGTTGCGCCAGGGCTTCGGCACTCCGCTGCAACAAAATATCCCGCAACACCCGGGCCCCCTGCACCGCCGCCACCACCGTGGAACGGGTGCTGTGGCCGCTGCTCACCGAAGCTTCGTACCATTTGGCGATCGCATCGCCGATGCCCGCCACCAACGTGCGGATCGGGGCCGTGGCGATCGCGGCGTAATCCACCACCACCAAATCGGGGCACCGGGTGAGGGCCACATCCCCCACAAAAGCACCGCCATCGGTGTACAGGTTGCTCAGGGCCGTCCACGCCGCACAGGTGGCTCCCGTAGTGGGGATGGTCACCACCGGCAAACCTTGGCGATCGCCCAGCAATTTCACCGCGTCCAGGGCTTTGCCGCCGCCGGCCCCAATCAAAATCTGGGGTTGATGGGTGGCCACCATCGCCGCCCCTTCCTGCAGCATCCGTTCCGTGCATTCCGTGACCGCCCCCCCGCGATGCACTTCGCTCCCGGCGGCGGCGAGGGCTTGCCAAGCAGCAATCGTGGCCGTGTGGGCCCGCTCGCCCGTTACCGCCAACACCCGGTGATGGGGCAATCCTGCCCGCTGCAACAACTTGGGCAGTTCCGCCAAGATGCCAAACCCCCGTTCCACCCGGGCCGGGGCGATCGCCAACACCGGCAACAACGTATCCATCGTTTGCCCTCCGAAAAGATGGATTTCTATTGTGCCACGAGGGTTGGGGTCGGCAGACCCTCCGCCAGGGTATAGGTAAAAAAGTCGTGGGCCAGAACGGTGTGGGGGAAAATGCACTGGGCTTCCGCCAACAAGTCCGCCAATTGCAGGGGATTGCCCGGCGCGTAGCGGGGACTAAAATGGGTCAAAATCAACTGCCGAACCTTGGCCGCCAAAGCCACTTGGGCCGCCATGGTGCTGGTGGAATGCAGCCGCTGGTAGGCCATCTCGGCATCGCTGTGGGCAAAGGTGGCTTCGTGAATCAAGACATCGGCCTCTTGGGCCAGTTCCACCGCGCTCTCGCAATAAATGGTGTCGGTGCAATACACCGCTTTTAGGCCCGGCCGGGGCGCGCCGCACAACCGCCGCCCGTCGATTTGGCGACCGTCCGGCAACGTGAGGGTTTCCCCCCTTTTCAGTTTGCCGTAGAGGGGCCCCGAGGGAATCCCCAAAGCCAAAGCCTGGGCCGCATCAAAATGACCGGGGCGATCTTTCTGGGCCAAACGATACCCGAAGGCCGTCACCCGGTGCTTGAGGGGGGCACAGGTCACGATAAATTCGTCGTCTTCAAACACCACCCCAGGCTCGGCGACCCGCACCCGCAAAGGGTAGGCCAATCGGGTCTCGCTGAACCGCAAGCAGGCATCCAAATAGGGCTTGAGACCGTTGGGGCCGTAAACATCCATCTGTTGCACGGTGCCGGCCATGCTGCAACTGGCCAGCAACCCCGCCAAGCCAAAAATGTGATCGCCGTGGAGGTGGGTCACAAAAATGCGCCGAATCTGACCGATGCGAATGTCGCTGCGCAACAACTGGTGTTGGGTGCCCTCGCCGCAATCCAACAACCAAACCTCTGCCCGCTGCGGCAACTTCATGGCGATGCTCGAAACGTTGCGGCTGCGGGTGGGTACCCCCGAACTGGTGCCCAAAAAGGTCAGTTGCATGAAACCAAACCAAAACCCAATCTTTATTCTACCGTAGCCCGGCGATCGCCCTCGCCGCACCAACCGTTTGCAAACACGCCCTCCCCGTGATCCGGCGCAACCCCTTCCCCCCTAAAATCGTCGATAAGTAATACCAAGCCGTGGGGGCAGCCATTCCTTGCGCTCCCGGCTCTGGGCGAGGGAGGTAAACGCTCGCCGCAGGGGCCCCATTGTTTCTCGGCAACCTTTGGCCGTGGGCTCCGTCTGTCCCAGTGTTCCCATCGCAAAGATTTTGGAGGTAGGTATGCGTGTTTCCGGTCAGACGATCGCCCTTGTGGGCTTGGTGTTGGGTATGGGTTTGGTGGGGCCAGCCCTGGCCCAAAGACGGGATTCCTTTGGGTTGGGGGCTCCCCGCAGCGCCGGCACAGGGGGAGCCACCCGCTGGGGAGAAGGTTGTCAAATTGCGTTGTTTGCTCCCGAAAGCGGTGGCCGCAGCGCCACCGACAAGCCCACCCTGTTTTGGTACGGTAGCCCCGCCGGCACCGAACCCATCAACCTGACGCTGATCCTGCGGGATGAGGACAGCAACACCGCCCAACGGGTGTTTCAAGTGGCGGGCACCGTGGCCGCCAAAGGCACCTATCGGTTTGACTTGCCCACGGCCCTCCAACCCGGCAAAACCCAACGCTGGGATGTGCGGGGGGCCGGGGCCGGTTGCCCCCAGGGCCAGGTGGTGGCGACGATGGCCATTCGCCATGAACCCAACGAGGTGCTGAATCGGGCGATCGCCGCGGTGCGCACCGATCTGGAAAAGGCCCGCATCTATGCCCGGGCGCTCTATTGGTACGATGCCTTGGCGGCCTACGAACGGGCGATCGCCGCCAACCCCACCAACGCCGAAATCCGGCAGGAACGCCGCGCCCTCCTCGGCGAAGGCCTCAAAGAAGGGGACAAGGAAATGTCTCCCCCCAAATTGGAGGACATTCTCAACACCGTCGATCGCGCCCCGGCCAGCGTTTTCGCCGCCACGCCCCCCCTGCGGTAACCCAAAATCTGCTAGGCTGTCGGCAGCAATCGGGGAACCCATGGGCGAGTTGGCAGCACCAAACGATAACTTTTGGCTGGGCTTTTTGGTCGGCTCCCTGGTGGGGGGGATGGTTGGGGCCATCCTGGCAACATTGGTGGCCCACCGCCAAGCCCTGACGGCCCTGCTGATGGCCAGCGGCACGCCGGTGCTGACCTGGGACAATCGGTCGGGCTATGGCACCGCCTACAGCCCCAGCCCCGAGACCCGCAACGAGACCGGTAGCGATCGCCTGCGCGCCGACCTCGAAGACAAAATTGCCCGATTGAACGAGGCGATCGACGATATCCGCCGTGAATTGGCCCGCCCCTCGCCGTCGGATCCCTGAAGCCTTGGGCCTGCGGACATCCAGCGGAAACAAGGGCTAGAATGGAGGCGATCGTCGCCGAAGAGGGCTTCTTATGTTGTTGGTGGTGGATGTTTTGGTTCGGTTTCTGCAGATTTACCTGCTGTTGCTGACAATCCGCATTTTGTTGGGCTGGTTTCCCAATGTGGACTGGTACCGCCAACCCTTCGCCGCCCTGATGCAAATCAGCGATCCCTACCTCAATCTCTTTCGCGGCATCATTCCCCCGGTGGGCGGGCTGGACTTTTCCCCCATGTTGGCTTTTCTGCTGCTGTCCTTTGCCCAACGGGCGCTGATTCAGGTCGCCCCCGCCTTGCTCTCCCTCGCTTAGTTCTGGGTTGATGATGGGGGGCCCATTGCCCTGACTGGGCATCGCCCCCATTGCCAAATTCTGACCGGATTTTCCGGATCCGCGGCGATCCTGCGATACACTGATGCCCAGATTACGCTAACCGCTGGAACTGCTTTGGACGCTTCTTCGCTGCTGAACCTGCAAGGCAAACGGGTGTTTGTCACCGGCATTGCCAACGAATTTTCGATCGCTTGGGGCATCGCCCGTCAACTGCACGCGGCGGGTTGCCGGTTGCGATCGCCTACCTGCCGGACGATCGCGATCGCACCAAAACCAAGGTTCGGAATTGACCCAATCCCTGAACCCGGAATTGCTGTTGCCCTTGAATGTCCAAGACGATGGCTTGATTGCGGCAGCGTTTGCGGAGATTGAGCGCCAATGGGGCGGATTGGATGGGCTGGTGCACTGTCTGGCGTTTGCCAAAAAAGAAGAGTTGTCGGGGAATTTCACGGACATTTCGCGGGATGGCTATGCCTTGGCGATGGATGTCAGCGCCTATTCATTGATTCCCCTGTGTCGCCACGCCAAACCCCTGATGACCACGGGGGGCAGCATCTTGGCGTTGACCTACATTGGCGGGGCGCGGGTGATTCCCAACTACAACGTGATGGGCAGCGCCAAGGCGGCGTTGGAGATGAACGTGCATTACTTGGCGGCGGAATTGGGGCCCAAAACATCCGGGTCAATGCCATTTCGGCCGGGCCGATTCGGACCCTGGCTTCGTCGGCGGTGAGCGGCATTCGCGACATGATTCGCCACGTCGAAGAAATTTCCCCCCTGCGGCGATCGGTGACCCAAATCGATGTGGGCAATGCGGCCGTGTTTCTGGCCAGCGATCTGGCGGCGGCGGTGACCGGTCAGATTCTGTACGTTGACAGCGGTTACGAGATTTTGGGCGCATGAACACCGCAGGCTTCCGGCAACGCTTTCCCCTCCTGGATGCGGCCGCGGAGCCGAATCTGGAAGCCCTGCTAAAGGTGGCCGTGGAACGGGACTACCCGGCGGAACGGGCGGTGCTGATGGAAGATGCCTGGGGCAATGCGGTCTATTTTATTGTCGAAGGTCTGGTGCGGGTGCGGCTGTTGCGCAAAGATTCCGCCTCGACCTTGGCGGTGCTGGGTCGGGGGGAATTTTTTGGGGAAATGGCGGTGCTGGACGAAGCCCCACGCTCGACCGATGTGGTGGCGATCGCCCCGGTGAAGCTCCTCACCATTCCGGCCAAAGGTTTTGTTGACTTTTTGATGGGGGATGCCAAGGCGCACTACCGGATGTTGCAACTGATGGTGCGGCGTTTGCGCAAGGCCAACCAGCGATCGCAGTGGCGGCAGGCACCGGTGGGGACGCGCATTGTGCGGGTGGTGTTGGATGCGGTGGACTCCTACGGGGAGGAGGACAACGGCGTGTTGACCTTGCCGGAGTTGCCGGTGGCGGACATTGGGGATTTGGCGGCGGCGACGGTGGAGGAGGTGAAGAAGGTGATGGGGGCGCTCCACGACAAGGGTTGGTTGCAGCGGGAGGCGGCAACGCGGCAGTGGCGGGTGGGCGATCGGGCCCGGCTGGCCAAGTTGGTGGAAGGGAGTTAGCTTCCCTCGCAACTGGGGCGGGCCACCAAATTTGGGGATCGGGGGCCAGGGGATAG
>JAAUUG010000143.1 GCA_012031195.1 Oscillatoriales cyanobacterium SM2_1_8 | reverse complement strand
CCGGGTGCATGGCGGCGATCGACGCGGAGCGCTGGCTGGCCGAGCACTCGTAATCCGGCCGACACCTCTCGTCGGGCGCGATCGCCCGGCCCCAATCCAATCGCCGGGTCGGGTACCCTTGCCGGCGATGTCCTCGGGTCTGGAAGAATTCGGCATCACCGACGACGACGCCCCGATCGCCCGCTCGGCCGAGCTGACCGGCGGCACGCCGACCGAGGAGCCGCAAAAGAAGGATCCGCAGGAGGTCCTGCGCGCGCTCGAGGGCGTGTCGCTGTTCACCGGCTTGCTGCCCACGCACCTGCGCCGGATCGCCAAGCTCGCTCAGCAGTACGACTTCAAGAAGGGCGAGTACGTGTTCCGCCACGGCGACGAGGGCGACGGGCTCTACCTCGTGCTCGAGGGCGCGGTCCGGATCTCCCGCAACCTCGCCGGCATGGGCGAAGAGGCGCTGGCGATCCTGCGCGAGGGCCATCACTTCGGCGAGATGTCGCTGATCGACGACGACATCCCGCGCTCCGCCGACGCGCTCTGCCACGAGCCCTCGCGCCTGCTCAAGCTGCCCAAGCACGATCTGCGCGACTTGATGTTCGTCGACCGCGAGCTCGCCTACGAGCTGCTCTGGCGCTTCGTCCGGGGGCTGAGCGCGCGCCTGCGCGACTCCAACGATCGCCTGATGATGCTGACCGCCACGTCGAAGTTCTGAGTGAGTGATTCATGAGCACGCTCGAGCAGGTCATGGGCGAGCTGCGGGCCAAGGCCAACCCGCAGGCGCTGGCAACGCATCCCAAACATCCCCCCTCCGGCCAGGGAATCCCCGACGGGCGGTGGGCAGGGCCAACGGCCAGGCAATGTGGACGGTGGCGTTGGTTACCACGCAGGTTACGGCTTCAGCGGCGGCCGTCGATGCGGCTGCGTTCCCGTTGGTATTGGGCATCGCGGTAGGGAATCAAACGTTCGACCAGACCCAGCAAAAAGGCTACCAAATCGTTCCAGCGCTCCCGGGCCCGGGTCACGCTTTCCCGGTGCAAGGTCAGCAGCGCTTGGGCGGTGGCGGCGTCAAAGGCTTCGCGATCGAACAGTTCCCGGCGGTACCGCTCGACCGTGTCCCCGTCCAACCGCAGGTGGGTGCTGGCGTAAATTTGCTCGCCGTTGGCCAAGGCGGTGTAAGTTTCCCAGAGTTTGCGCAGGGCGGAAACTTCGACGCTGCCAAAGTAGAAGGCTTTGCCCTCGGCGTGCAAACGCTGCAAAACGGTGCTGGCTTCTTGGTAAAACTCCTCCCAGTCTTGCCGCAGGGCCGCCGGACTCTGCAACCGTTGCTCCGCCGCCCGCAGGTGCTGAACTTGCCGTTGCCAAACCAGGTGGTGATGTTGCCAAATTCGCTTGGCCTCGGGCTGCTCGCGGACAGTGGTGGTCAGCATTGCGGTCAATTCCTGCTGCCGGGCCTCCAGGTGGTTCCGCCATTGCTGGATTTCGGCGGGGGTACGGCAGGCCAAATCCTGTTGCAGCCGCTCGTAAAAATCTTCGGCCGAAAAGGTGACCGGCGAGATGCGATCGACCAACGCCGTGGTGACCTCGATTGTGGTGATGTCCGTCAAAGCATCTTTGATCGCTTCCCGGAATTGCCAAAGGGTGGTGCTGGGGGATACCCCCCGCGGTGAAGGGCTGTTCACCGGCTGGCGGCCAATTCGTGCAAAAAGGCGATCTGGGCCTCCCGCAGCTCGACGGCAGGGTTGGCGGCCTCGACGGCGGCGATCGCGGCTTCGGCGGAACTGCCTTTGCACACCAACCACGCGGCCAAAAAGGTGCCGGTACGCCGGCGACCGCTGGAACAATGGACGGCAACCCCATGGTCAGCGGCATTTTCGGCTAGGACAAATTCCCCGAACGCCGCCAATTGCTCGCGGGTCGGAGCGGTTCCCCCCGACACCGGCAACCAGAGATGGGGAATCCCCACCGCCGCATACAGATCCAAATTCCCCGGGTCGTCGGTCAAGGAAACCAGCGCCCCAATGCCCGCCTGTTGCAACGTGGGCAATTCTGCCGCCGTGGGCTTGCGCACGCCCCCCAACCGACCGGGCACCACCCACCACAAATTTTGCTCAATGGGCTCTGGCGGCGCCAAAGGAGGCTCGATGGCGGCCGGTGCTGGCGGGATGGGCGCGGGAGAGGTGGCTGGAACCGGCGGCACGGTCTGCCCCGAACGGTTGCCCCCCATCTCCTGCAGAAAACGCCGTTGGTAAGCCAAAAACCGGCCGTGCCACTCCTGAAACCGCCTTTCCCCGTCTTGCACCAGTTGCTGGCGATAGCGCTCGGAATCCAGGTAAGCCCCCATGACCGTTTCCCTGCAAGGTTCATGACCATTGTGGCAAAATTTTCGCGTTTCCCTACTTTTCCGCCATCGGGCCCGGGCCAACGGGATTTCAGGTAGGGCCCCGGCGATGGGTGCCCCAAGCCACCCCAAACAAACCGGCGCTCACCAGCACAATGGCGGGCCCCGAAGGCAGGTTGAGGAAATAGCTGCCGTACAGCCCCACCACGCCGCTGAGGCCGCCAACAGGCCGCCATGGCCATCACCCCCCGCACGCCGCGGCATCCACAAATAGGCGGTGGCCCCCGGTGCGATCGACATGGCCAGCACCAGCAATACGCCCACGGCTTTCATGCCCACCGTGACCGCCGCCGTAATCCCCACCGTGATCCCCACTTCCAAGGTGCGCACCGGCAGCCCGGCCACGGCGGCCCCTTCCGGATCGAAGCTGTAAAACAAAATCTCTTTGTAAAACAGGGCGATCGCCCCCACCACGATCGCCGTGGCGATCGCCATCTCCACCAAATCTTGAGGCGTTGTTGCCAGCAAATTGCCAAACAAAAAATGGCTGAGGTCGATTTTGCGCTCTTTTTGAATGACGCTAATTAAAGCGACCCCGGCGGCAAAGAAGGCCGAAAACACAATGCCCATGGCGGCATCTTCCTTGACGGGCGATCGCTGGGGCACCACGGCCATGCAAAAAGCGGCCAACAATCCGGCGGCAAAGGCTCCCAGGGACAGGGGCAGGTTGACCGCAAACGCCAATGCGGCCCCCGGCAGCAAAGAATGGGCGATCGCATCCCCCAGCAAGGCCTGACGCCGGACGACCAAGAGGCTGCCCGCCACCCCGCACAGGACGGCTACCAAGAGCACTGCGATCAGGGCCCGCTGCATGAAGGCCAGTTGCCAAGGCTCCCACAGGATTTCCATTTCAGGCCGCCGCCAAGGCTTGGCCGTAGGCTTCCTGCAGGTTGGCGGCGGTCAAGACTTGCTCGGGTTCTCCCCAGGCCACCACCCGCCGGTTCAACAACAACACCCGGTCGAACACGTTGCGGGCCATGCCCACATCGTGGTGCACCATCAAAAGGGTTTTGCCGGCGGCCGCCAACTCCCGCAACACCGACCACATCACCTCTTCGGTGGGGCGATCGACCCCCACCAACGGCTCGTCCAGCAACAAAATCTCGGACTCCCGGGCCAACGCCCGCGCCAAAAATACCCGCTGTTGTTGCCCCCCGGACAACCGACCGATGGGGCGATCGCGGTATTCGGCCATCCCCAACCGCTCCAACGCGGCGATCGCCCGCCGCCGATCCACTACCGTCAACGGCCGCAACCACGACCGCGGTCGAATCCGTCCCGTCATCACCACATCCCACACCGTTGCCGGAAATGTCCAATCGACCTGCGATCGCTGGGGCACCCAGGCGAGACGCTCGCGCTGCCGTTCCAAGGGCTGCCCACCGTACCAAACCTGACCGGTGGCCGGCATCAACCCCACCATGGCTTTGAGCAGGGTGCTTTTGCCCGCCCCGTTGGGCCCGACAATGCCCGTGAGACCGCCCTCTACCGCCAACGTCACCCCCGCCAATACGGGCACCGCCCCGTACCCCGCCGTCAGATTCTCGATTGTTAGCATCGCTTTTGGCCAAGACCACCCGCAGTATACGCCGAAAAGTGAAAGCATTGTGAAATGCCGGCCCATGGTTTACCCTGATCCAATGTTGAAAGGATTGTGAAAAGCCATGCGGCGACGGACATTTTTGATGGGGGTGGGGGCCGCGGCGGCGGCGGCTTGTACGGGAGCCCCCAACGGTGGCAACCTTGTGGCGGCCAACACGATCTTGGCGGATTGGCTAAGGCAACTGGTGGGCGATCGCCGGCCGGTGGTTTCGTTGTTGGCGCCGGGGGTAGACCCCCACATCTACGAACCTACGCCCCAGGATGCGGCGTTGCTGGAAACGGCGGCCATGGTGTTTACCAACGGGTTGAACCTGGAGCCCCAAATCGAAAAGTTGGTGCGCAGCAGCGGGCGGCCGTTCATGGCGATCGCCGAGACGGTGACCCCGATTCAAGACAACGGCACCCCCGATCCGCATTTTTGGGGCAGTGTGCCCCTGGTCATGGCGGCCCTGCCCCCGGTGGTGGCCCGACTCCAAACCCAGTTCCCCGAGCTGCGGGAAGCGTTGACCCCCAACGGCGATCGCTACCAACAAGCCCTGCAAACGTTGGATCGGGAACTGCGTGAACGCTTGGCGACCATTCCAGTGGCCAACCGGAAGTTGCTGACCACCCACGATGCGTTTCAATACTTTGGGCGGGAGTACGGCATCGAGATTGTGCCGCCGCCGATTGGCATCAGTACCGAGGAGCAGCCCAGCCCGCAAACCCTCCGGCAGATTGTGCAGCAGTTGCGGCAAAACCGCGTGCCAGCGGTGTTTGTGGAAACGACCATTTCTCCCCGCCTGATCGAGACGATCGCCGCCGAAGCAGGGGTGAAGGTGGCAACCACTCCCCTCTACAGCGACTCGTTGGGGGGGCCCGGCAGCGGCGCCGAAACCTATGCCGACATGATGCGGCAAAACGTCAACGCCTTGGCAAAATACCTGGCTTGATGGCGGAGGTGCGGGCAAAAATCGGCTTACCCTACAGCCGTCGCCAGCGAAACCACTGCAGCGATACCGGTGGGGTGGCCAGGGGGGGGAAAATATCGCGGCCGTTGGCCCAGCTCTCGAACCAGGTGGTGGGGGGCCAGTGTTCTGGGGGCACATGGGCTTGCTCGTAGGGCAATACCGGGACTTGCTCCAACAAAAGGAGGGGCAAATCCGCGCCGACAGCTTCCCATTCCCCAGGGGTCAAGAAGAACGACCAGGCCACCTGCGCCAGTTCCCGCACCAAGGGGCTGGGTGCATAGTCGGCCGCAGCGACAAAGCCCCCCCATCAGCACCTCTCCCCCCGGCAGCAGGGCATCGCACACCCGGCACAGCAATTGCCGCACTTCGTCGGCGCTGCGAAAATGCGGCACCACTTCGGAAATCAGCACCAAGTTGTAGTGGGCTGGCAAAATTTCGATGGCCGGATCCAAGACGTTGCCCAAAATCACTTCGGCGACCAGGCTGGCTTGGGCCAATTCCTGCTGCAATTGGGCGACGAACACCGGCGCCAATTCGATTGCCGTGACCGGGTAGCCCTTGGCCGCCAAAGGCAGGGTGTTGCGGCCGGGGCCGGCCCCAATGTCCAAAATGCGCACGTCAGCTGGGGGGCGATCGCCGGTCAGTTCGGCCAAAACCGCCAGGGCCTTGGCATCGGGGTAGGCCCCAAACAAAGCTCCTTGCCGGGTTTTCGTCCAACGCTGGTACTTTTCGGCCGTCGAAGGCACCTGCAAATCCAAGGCAATCCGAAAACCACCGGTCAGCCCTTGGGTCAAGTCCGGCGGCTCAAACCGGAACAACACCCGCGCATGGGGAGATGCCGCAAATCCCTGGTCGATCTTGCTCACGAGCAGCGCTTCGAGCTTTTGCCACTCCTCGGCGGTGAAGTTTTGGGCGAGGGCTCCCAACAATTCCTGCACCTGCTGGAAAAAAACTGCCTTGAGGCTTGGCAGACAGGGGAAGGTCATTTCGCCCCGGGCCCCGGTCTGGCTTTTGGCTTTGTACAGGGCGGCGCGATCGAGGGGGTTGGCGCTCAAGGGCGATGCGGCAAAGACATCCACAGCAAGATTGTTCCATTACAACAAATTGGTGGCCATCCGACACAGTTGGGCGATCGCCCGGTGCGCTTGATCGCCGTAGCCGCCGCCAAACAGGTTGAAATGGTTGAGGATATGGTACAGGTTGTACAAAACTTTGCGCTGTTGATACCCGGCATCCAACGGCAATTCGGCTTCGTAGGCGCGATAAAATTCGGGATCGAACCCGCCAAACAATTCCGTCATCGCCAAATCCGTTTCCCGATCGCCCCAATAGGTGGCCGGGTCAAACAAAACCGGCGACCCGTCGCCCACAAAACCGGCGTTGCCCCCCCACAAATCGCCATGCAGCAACGACGGGAACGGTTGGTAGGTACGAAAAAATCGCGGCAACGCTTCCCACAACTCTTCTTCGCGATCGCTCTGAAAGCCTTTGCGCCGGGCTAAGGCCAACTGATGCCCCAACCGGCACTCGGCCCAAAAGGTCACCCAATCGGTATGCCAGGTGTTGATCTGCAACGTAGAACCAATGGTGTTGGTTTGATCCCAGCCAAAGCGATCGCCCCGCACCCGGTGCAAGGCCGCCAGTTGCTGCCCCAGGGCCCCCCAATCCCCCCGCGATCGCAAATCCAGCCACGTCAAAATCAGAAAAGCTTGATCCGCCGCCACCCCCCAGTCCACCGGTTGGGGCACGGCGATCGCGCCGGTGGCCGCCAGTTGTTGCAGGGCCAAAGCCTCCGCCTCAAACATGGCCAGGCGGTTCGCCCGGTTGACCTTGACAAAATAGGTGCGATCGCCCCCACCCACCCGATAGGCAGCATGGATGCTGCCGCCGCTCACCCCTTGCACCCGCTCCACGGACAAAGGTTGGTTTGTGACCGCCTCGATCCGGGCCGCCACCGCCTCCCACAAAGTCATGATTTCCATGCCATCGCGATCCCGTCCGCCATCGGCAATACCGTCGTTACCACCCGCTCGTCCTGCCGCATTTGGGCGTGCAGCCGCCGCATGGCCGTCACCCCCGGCCGCTCGGGTTGGAGTCGCACCACCTCCCCCCCCAGAAATACGTTGTCGATCGCCAAGAGACCACCTGCCCGCAGCAAATCCAAGGTTTGTTCATAGTAAGCCTCGATATTGACCTTATCGGCATCCAAAAACGCCAAATCAAAGACGGCTCCTTCTTGGCGCAACGCCCCCAAAGTGGCCAAGGCCGGCCCCAACCGCAGCTCTATTTGGGACCGGAGTCCAGCCTGTTGCCAAAAGCCTTCGGCTACCGCGGCAAACGCCGGCTCGCGATCGCAGGTGACCACCCGGCCCGTGGGCGGCAACGCCATGGCCATGGCCAACGCGCTGTAGCCCGTAAAGGTACCCAACTCCAGCACCCGCTCCGCCCGCACCAGATGCACCAAAAACCTGAGCAATTGGGCCTGTTCTGGCGGAATCAGCATCTTGGCCGCCGTCGGAAATTGGGACTCGGTTTCCCGCCGCAACGCCGCCAAAATGGGGGCTCGACCGCGGCAATGCTTTGGTAGTAATCGTAAAAAGCCGCCGACGGAAACAAATAGGCTTTGGCCATGGCTATCCCCAGGGGGCGAAAACTTGCCCCCACAACCTAAACCACCGCCGGGGTCGGGGCCAAATTTTCT
>JAAUUG010000142.1 GCA_012031195.1 Oscillatoriales cyanobacterium SM2_1_8 | reverse complement strand
AAGCCGCGCAGGGAAAAACCGGATTTGTGCCGATAGCAGCGCGCTGGATTATTGAGCGCACCAATGCTTGGGTGGAGCGGTGTAAAATCTTGGTGAAGAATTATGAGCGGACGCTAGAAAATGCGACTACGAAGCTCAATCTTTGCTTCGTCAGGCTCATGCTCAAGCGGCTTGCAGCTTCTCCTTAAGATCTCAAATGGGTTCTATAAGCAAGCAATCACACTAGGACAGAGCTTAATAAGCAAAGCACTCGGTGCTTTACACGAACAACTCAGTGCAGGATTCTCCAAAGTTATGGGGCGTCACGCTTAGATCTATCTTGACATGCATCATCTCTTGGAACTTTTTTCCAGCCCAAGGCGTTGATTCTTGACTTAAGCGCTGCATCTAATTCTGTGCAATGATCATATTGGATATTGTAAAGACTGGCATTATCTAAAATTGCATTTCTCAAGTCAACACCTAAAAGCAATGCGTTATCTAGATTAGCGCCCTTCAGGTTTGCTCTCCATAAATCAGCATCCCTGATATATAGACCGCTTAGATCAACATCATGTAAATCTGCTTTTTCCAATGAAATTTGGTATTGCAAGTCTGAGTTAGCTAAAAACTCAATGATCTCTCGCTTAGCTTTGGAGTCAGACTCACGCAAAACAATTAAAGTTTGAGCGCGTGCAAGAGATTGCAACGGTTTGTTGTCGCGGAGCTTGGTTTCTTTTTTCTCAGTAGTCTTTGTAGCCTTCGATGTTAAGTCAGCTATTCCTGCCAGGTATTCCCTCATTCTCTCTCGTCTTGCAACACTCTCATTAAGATAAAAAACCAGTCCGGTTAGGATGATCGGCACGACCAACAATTCCAAACAAGACCAAGCAAAGGTGTCTTTGATGCTTTTCTTGTCTTTTTCCATGATATTTCTCAATCCTTTGAATGAAATGAGGATGGGCTACATTTGTCGTCAACTTGATAGTAGAGTGCTTTATGGACAACTGCAAAATCAACTAACGGTTGAGGTCGTCCAAAGTTGCTAATTTTGGATGATTTGCATGACAAGGGTGGAGTTATAAACTTTTGTGTGTAGTGTTCTGTTAACTAAATCTAACATCCCTGGGTAAGAGCGTCAATTATGGGCAAGGGCGATGGGGGGTGTGGGGCCAGGGTTCGGCTTCCCTGCTCCGAGAACCGCGATCGCCCCCAAAATGCTCTGGGTCTGATGCCGATGCCCTTAGTTCGATCGTTTCTGTTTGAGGGCTTGGGCCGCCAGCGCATAGCCGCCATCCGCGCCATCGACGAAATGCACCTGTTGCCCAAAGCGCTCGAACACCAGGCAGGTCATGCGGGCGCGATCGCTCCGGTGCCAGCCGTAGTCCAAGTTTCCCTGCTGCCGCTGTTGTTCGAGAAAACGCAACAGGGTTTCCCGCTGCCCCCGGTTGCAGGCCAACACCATCCGCAATCCGTCCTCAAATTTTTTGAAATCGGTGGTGAGGGCCACCTGGGTTTTGTAGTCTCCCCAATTCCCCGCCGCCGTGGCGACACGACCGCCCATCAACAGCCAACCCAGCAGGTTGACCCCAAAAATTTGGAGCAGGCACCACCAACGTCGCCAGGGGGGCGATCGCCCGCAAACACTTTCATTTCCGTAGCCAAACTGCGCAAACGCCAAGCCAACCGCAAATTGGCCGGGGTAATGGGGCTGGGTACCGGCCCACCAAACAGTTCCTGCAACATTTGCATGACCTGGCGATAGACGGGGTAGGGGGGTTCCGGTCGCGCAATCACAATCAGGCTCAAAATGTCTTCGCTGGGGCTGGGAATGTCTTGCCAACGGCATTCCAATCCTGTGAAATCCGCCGGGGCCGGTCGTGCTGGTGGGCGGTAGGCCTCCCCCTGTTCCGGGTGTTTGACCAAAGCCGTGGCTTGGGCGATGCCGCCGCCGGCCAACAGCGCTTGGTGGTAGTGGGGAGACAGCGCCAGCTTGGCCACCAGAATGGGATGGGTGGTCACCACATCGGCGACCGGGACAATGCCCACCCGCAGCTCCAAATCGAACGCTTGGCGGGCCATGGCCTGGGTTCCCAGCAACGCCGTTTCCACCGCCGCGATCGCCCCGGGGGGCACCAACAGGGTCGCGCCGTCGCCGCCAAACACAAAGGGCAAATTGCGGTTGGGCACGGCATTCAGGGCGGCCACGATTGAGCAGGCCCCCACCATATTTACCTCCTTGTAGCGGCCGGCGGCGATCGCCTGGGTGGAACCCACCACATCCGTAAGGGCCACAAACCAATCGGGGGGCACCGGGGTAAAATGCTCGGGCTCGGCGATCGCCCACAACGAGTCCAGGGCCGGCAAATTTTCGTAAAAATCTTCAGAAACATCGACATTCATGGCGACGTGCGAGCGGCAAGGGGTATTGGCAGTATTGCAGCAAGTGGAGCGGCAGGGGGCCTACGGAGATGTAGCCCTCGATCGCGTCTTGAATCGGCAGCCGTGGACCGCTTCCCAACGGGCGTTTATCACCGAAGCGGCCATGGGCATTGTCCGGCGGCGGCGCACCCTGGATGCCTGGCTCTCCCATTTTTGCCCGAAGGGGGTGCCCCCAGATGTCCGCCATCTCTTGCATTTGGGCATGTACCAGATTGCGTTTTTGGATCGGGTGCCGGCGGCGGCGGCCGTCCACAGCACTGTGGAGTTGGTTAAAGCCGGGCCCCGGGCCGGTCTGGCGGGTTTGGTCAACGGCGTGTTGCGGGCGTTTCTGCGGGCCGATCGGGAAGCGTTGTTGACCACTTTGGGCGATCGCCACAGTTATCCCGATTGGTTGATGGCCCTGTGGCAAGGAGAATGGGGCGATCCGGAACCCTTTTGCGAGTGGTTCAACCGGCCACCGGCTTTGGATTTGCGGGTGAATCCCCTGAAAACCAACCGCGAAGACCTCGTGCAACGGCTGCAGGCGGCGGGACTGACCCCGGAACTTTTGCCCGATGCGTCCTACGGTCTGCGGTTGCGGGGCCCGACGGGGTCCATCCCCCAACTCCCCGGTTTTGCCGAGGGGGAATGGTCGGTGCAGGATGCCGCGGCTCAGTTGGCCATCCCCCTCCTCGATCCCCAACCGGGCGAAACCCTGATCGATGCCTGTGCAGCCCCCGGCGGTAAAACCACCCACCTCGCCGAACATACGGGCGATCGCGCCACGATCTGGGCGGCCGATATCCATCCCCATCGGTTGAAAGCGGTAACCGCCAATGCCCAGCGGTTGGGGCTCCACAGCATTCAGGTGCGGGCCGGCGACAGTCGACGGTTGGGGATTGGGCGGCGATCGCCGATCGGGTGTTGTTGGATGTGCCTTGTTCCGGCTTGGGCACCCTGCACCACCACGCCGATGCCCGGTGGCGGATGACCCCCGACCACTGGCCCGGTTTGGCGCAACTCCAACAGGAACTCTTGCAGGCGGCGGCCCTTTGGGTCAAACCCGGTGGGGTGCTGCTCTACGTCACCTGCACCCTGCGTCGGGACGAAAACGAGGCCATCGTTCGGCATTTTTTGCAGACCCACCCCCACTGGCAAGGGGTGCCCCTGGCAAACTGGACCGAGGTTACCCCCGAAGGCTTTGGGTACACCAACCCCCACGGCGATCGCAGCGGCTTTTTCTTTGCCAAACTGCAACGGGATTGGTAACGACAATAACCGGCTTTTTTATATTTGCTACGGAATAATGATTGGCATCAGTTAAATTTCGTACGCAAGTAGGTTTTGCGAAACATGATGCGTGTTGCGCTACAGCCGATGCAGAGCCGCGGGGGGGCAAAAAGTTTGGAAACGGTGTCGGATCGAGAATCGGAGCCGCCGCTCTGGCAACGGGTGCGACCTTGGCTGGGGTCGGTCGCCTTCTTTGGGTTGCTGGTGGCCGGTACCTTGGTGGTTTATGGGCAATTGCGGGAGCTGACTTTGGCCAACGAGGGGGAAAAACTCTCGCGACGGTTGGGGGTTGGCACCGACATTTTGGAAGAAGAGCTGCGGGAGCGGCGCATCGAAGTCTTGAAACTGGCGGTCACCAGGCGCTTTGAGGATGCGGTGAAGGCGGCCCAGAAAGGCAACTGGCAACCGGCGATCGCCGCCACCGAAAGGGCGCGCTATCAGACCACCAGCAACGATGATTTCATTGTGTTTGCCCTGGCCTTGCCCAACGGCAACCAAGCCAACAGCATGGAGGGACGGAGCACCCGCAACTTGGCTCGGCATCCGGCTTTCCAGGCCGCCATCAAGGGACAAACCTATGTCCATCCCCCCGACGAAAGTTGGGTGCCCGGCGAAATGCGGTTGACCGTGAGCACCCCCCTCAGCCTCGAAACCCGGGACGGCAAAACCGAAATCGTGGGGGTGGTGGCCTCGGCGTTTTCCGAAACCGCTTTTCTGAGCAAGTTCGCCGATTTTCAGGGGGAAAAGCAGTACGGTTTCATTCTGGATCGCCAAGGACGGCGGATTTTTTCGGCCAACTCCAACCTGGAGGGCACTAACCGCACCCCGGCGGCGGTGTTGACCGAGTCCCCCGATCGCCAACTGGCGGCAATCGCCGACGCCATGGCCAAGCAGGAAACGGGGGTAAAATTTTGGCAACCGCTGAACCAATCGGCGCGGGCAGCCAAGTATGTGGCCTACCAACCCATTCAGGGCACCGACTGGGCGATCGCCTTGGTGGTGGATGCGGCGGAAATCAATGCCGCTTTGCGGGGGTTGAACAGCCTCACCGGTTTTACGCTGTTGTTGCTGGCGATCGCGGGTACCTGCGCTGGCGGCAATTGGTGGTGGTTTCGCAGCAGGCCCAAACCCTCAACCTGTTGGCCGACCGGGAACAGCAATTGCAGGCCACCATTGCCAACGTCGATGGCGTGGTGTATCGGATTCAGGCCGGGGAACAGGGCAAATTGGAGTACCTCAGCGATTTTATCGAAACGTTGTTGGGGTATCCTGCCCAAGACTTTTTGGGCGACCCCGTGCGATCGCTGGCGGAGGTGATTTTGCCCGAAGACGAGCCGATTGTGGCGGAGAAAGGAGCCATGGCGCAGCAACAGGGCTTTTTTGATTTGGACTATCGGGTGGTGACCGCCCTGGGTCAGATCAAGTGGGTGAACGATCGCGGTCGGGCGCAGCAGGACGAAAACGGCGAATTGCTGTCGTTGCACGGCGTGTTGGTGGACATCACCGCCCGGAAAAACGCGCTGCGCTCCCTGCAGAAATCCTTGGCGGAATCGCAACGTTTGAACCAAACCATGCAACGGTGGCTGGCCCAACGCCAACCGGGAGGCGATCTGCCCCCAGCACCGCCCCCCGGACGGTAGATAATCAGGACAACGATTGGGGTCAGGGGATCGATGCCGCCAGCCAAGGAAGCCAACCCACAGGGAAAAATTTGGTGGGGGTCCATTTTGTGTTTCGGGATTTTGGCCGTCGGGCGATCGCCGTTTACAGCCGGTTGCGGGGGCTCACCCTCACCAGCAAGTTGGACAACCTATCCCATGAACTCAATCAAGAGTCCCGTGCCCTTACCGCCGATTTGCAGGTCCGCACCATCGAGGTTCAAAATTTTGCGGTCAGTGCCCGCTTCCAGCAGGCGATGCGGATGGCGCAGCAAGGAAACTGGGGGACTGCCACGGCAACCCTGAGGCGGGCCCGTGACCGCAGCAACAGCGAAGGGGAAGTGGTGTTGTTTTTGTTGGCCTTAGCCGACGGCACCTACGCCACCAACTTGGCCGGACTGACCGCACAAAATATTCGAGACCGTCCCTACTTTCAGGCAGCGATGATGGGACGCACTGTCCTTAGTGCGCCCTATCGCAGCCGTTCCACCGGTGAAATTTTGCTCAATGTCAGTGCCCCTGTAGTATTGGAAGAACCCTCAGGCCAAGAAAACATTGTTGGGGTTTTGTCTTCGGCTTTTTCCGAAGACATATTTTTGCGTTGGTTCGCAGCTTTTCGCGGCAAAGAGCGCTACGGTTTGGTGGTGAGCCGCGAAGGACAGGTCTTGTTTCGGGGAGATGGGGGGCCCCGTCACCTGCCGGAAGCCCCGCAACCGTCTTTGCTCGATGGGGATGACCCCACCCTGAGGGCGATCGCCCAGAAAATGGTGGCCAACCAAACCGGTGTGGAGCGGTGGTCTCCCCCAAACCGCAGGGCCAAATATGTCGCGTTTCAGCCCTTGGTGGGAACCGATTGGGCGATCGCCATGGTGGTGCCAGCCACTGACATCGAGCGGGATTTGGGGGGGCTCAATCAACTGGCGGCCCTGATGGCGATCGTCTGGCTGGCGGCGGCCTACCTGCGGGGTCAGCAATTGGTGTCCCTTGCCAAAGAGCGGCGCAGCGCCCACGCCCTGGCCGAGCGGGAGCAGGTTTTGCAGGCCACCATCAACAACTTGGCGGGGGTGGTCTACCGTTGCCGCCACGACGCCCACTGGACCATGGAATTCATCAGCGATTTTGTCGAGAATTTGACCGGGTATCCCGCCGCTGAATTCATAGAAAATCGACAGCGGACGTTTGCCAGCTTGATTCACCCCGAAGATGATGCCCGGGTCTCCGAGCAGGTCGCGGCGGCGGTGCAATGGCAGCGCTCCTTTGATGTGGAATACCGCATCCTCTGCGCCAACGGGGAAGTGCGCTGGGTGAACGATCGCGGGCAGGGGCAATGGGATGCCCAAGGCAACTTGGTGGCGTTGTACGGGGTGTTGGTGGACATCACCGCTCGCAAAGCCGCCGCCAAAGCCCTTCAAGAAGCCCTCCAGGAAGCCTTGGCCCTCAACGCCATCCTCGAAAACCTGGCGGAAGGGTTGTTGGTGCTCAGCGCCGAAGGCTACATCCTCCAAACCAACCACGCCCTGCGCGCCATGTATCGTTTGCCGGAAGACCCGGTGTTGAGCGGCATTCCCCTAGAGCGATCGCCCATGGTGGGTTTGGCCGCCGCCTTGGATTGGGGGGCCGTGCGCCAAGGACAAGCAAGCTGCGTCGAAGTCACGTTGCCGGGGCAGCGCATCGGCCGGGCCTTGGCCAGCCGGATCGTGAAACCGCAGACCCAAGCCGAACCGGAGTGTTTGGGCATGGCCGTGCTTCTGCGGGACATCACTGTCGAGCGTGAAGTGGACAAAATGAAAACCGACTTCATCGCCACCGTTTCCCATGAGTTCGCGCACCCCCCTCACCTCCGTGTTGGGTTTTGCGTCGATTGTCCAAGAAAAACTGGCCGAAGACATAGCGCCGGCCTTGGCTACCTTGTCCGACAAAAAAGTCGATCGATCCTTCAAACGGGTGCGGGCGAACCTGGACATTATCACCACCGAAGCCGAGCGGCTCACCAACCTGATTAACGATGTGTTGGACATCGCCAAAATGGAAGCGGGCAAAATCGAGTGGCGGATGGAAACCCTGGATCTGCGGGAAGTTATCGAGCGGGCCCTCAACGCCACCGCCTCCCTGTTCGAGCGCTCGGGCCTGGCTTGCCACCGGGAATTGCCCGAGGTGATGCCCCCCCTCGTGGGCGATCGCGATCGGCTGATTCAGGTGGTGGTGAACTTGCTTTCCAACGCTGTAAAATTCACCATCGAAGGTTCCGTCACCTGCGGGATTGAATTGCGGGGCGAGCGGGCCGTGGTGTGGGTGCGGGACACCGGCATGGGCATTGCCGCCGAAGACTGCCCCAAAGTCTTCGAAAAATTCAAACAAGTCGGAGATACGCATCA
>JAAUUG010000141.1 GCA_012031195.1 Oscillatoriales cyanobacterium SM2_1_8 | reverse complement strand
CAGGGATTTCACCCCCTGCACCCCCGTCCTACCCAAGTTGTAGTCATTTCAAATGTGTTTGCGACAGTCTCGCCCTCACCCCCAACCCCTCTCCCAGGGAGGGAGAGGGGAGTAAAGGCAATCAAAACAATCGCAGCTGTGCCATTTTTAATTAAATTGACTATATTTACAGCTATACAACCTGGGCCCCAGCGGTTAGTTTTGCAACCCTTGGCTGGTCAACAACTGCCGCAGGGTCATGCCAATGGGCGATTTGCCCCCAAAAACGGTGCCCACACGCCCCAGATCCAAGCGATTTTGAACCACGCGGTAGGCTTGGGGCGACAGGGGCACATACCCAACCTGGGCCACGACTTGGGGAGCCTTGGTCAGGTAGGCGTTGACAAAAGTCCGGACTTCTGGGCGTTGCATCGAGGCCTGGTTGACGTAAATAAACAGCGGTCGGGCGAGGGGTTGGTATCGCCCCTCCAACACGGCGGCGGCACTGGGCAACACCGCCCCTTTGGGCCCTTCAATCGCTACCGCCTTGAGGTGCGCACGGTGCTGCTCGTAATACGACAACCCAAAGAAAGCCAAGGCGTTCACATTTTTCCTCACCCCGGCCACCAATTCTTCGTCGTCTTCGCTGCCGATGTAATCCGTCCGGCTCGATCGGGGTTGGCCCACGATCGCCTCGGTGAAGTAATCGTAGGTGCCGGAATCTTGGCCGGCGCCCAACAGCACCAACGGGCGATCGGGAAAGCTGGAACGCACCTGCCGCCAATTGGTGATCTTTTTCTCGGCAGCCGGCTCCCACATCTTCCGGAGCTCGGCCACGCTGAGGCTGGTTACCCAAGTGTTTTGCGGATTGGCCACCACGGTCAACGCATCCATCGCGATCGGCAATTCGTAGAAAAATACCCCCGCCCGCCGACAGGCCGCCAACTCTTCGGGGCGAATTGGCCGGGAAGCCCCAGCAACATCAAACTGCTTTTGGCAAAACTTCTGAAAACCGCCGGTGGTGCCCGTAAACTCCACCGTGGCTCCCCCCACCCCCTTGGCGATCGCCTGGGAAATTGGGAACACAGTGCTGGAACCTGTCACCCGTACCGTTTGGGCCTGGGCCATTGCTGCCCCCCCCGTCGCCAGCCCCAACACCGCGGCCATGGCACCCTGTGCCCAAACCCTCTGCAAATTCATACCCCAACTCCTGTTTGGTGAAAACTCGGAGACGGTGCGTGTCCTTTTCCAAAACCTTGGCAACGTCTCATCAAGTTTGATTGATTACATCAATTTTAATTGAATTGTAAGGATGGCGGCCGGGGTGGTTCACGAGAGTTGAGATTTCTTGATGTTTTGTATAGGGGGAACCCGAGGGGTTTTGGCCTCCCCGGTTCCTGAGGGTGGGCTGAGCGCAGGTTCCTATAGTCATTTTAGATGTGTTTGCGACAGTCTCGCCCTCACCCCCAACCTCTCTCCCATTGAGGGAGAGGGGAGTAAAGGCAATCAAAACAACCGTAGTCATGCCACTTTTAATTAAATTGACTATTAAGAGCGGGCTGAGCGCAGTCGAAGCCCGCCGTAGGAGGGAGAGGGGAAAACCAGAAATTTTAGCGGGGCAATGCTTGAAATCTCTGCCGTGGAGCCTTACAGGCAGCGCTCGCGGGAGGGAGGCAAGGAGTTGGCAAGGGGTTGGAGGAAGCTTTGGAGTTCGGCGAAGGCGGTGGTGTTGAGGGAGTAGTAGATCCAGCGGCCATCGGGGCGGCTATGGATGAGGTTGGCTTCCCGCAGAACCCGCAGGTGAAAGGAGAGGCGAGATTGGGCGACCCCCAGGTGTTCCCCCAAATCGCACACGCAGAGTTCCCCCCGGGCCAAGACGAGGGCGATTTGCAGGCGGAGGGGATCGCCGAGGGCCCGCAGGGCGATGAGGGGGGTCATAGGACAAAACTGGCGTGAATTTGGCGATCGCGTTCGGTGTGCCATTCGAGGCGGTATCCCAATTCGCCCAAAAAAGCGATGGGGTCGGCGGCGGTGGCGCCAAAAGCGGGCAAAAAGTCGGGATGAATTTCCAAAACAGTTGGCGGGGAGGGGTGCCCAAATGCCCGCCGAGGGTGGCCCGCGCTCCTTGCAAACACAGCAACTCCGCCCCTTCGACGTCCATTTTTACCACCGTGGGGGCGGGCCATCCCTCCCGCACTAGATCGTCCAAGGTGCCCATGGGGACGGTGCATTGCCCACGGAGCCGCGTGGGTTGGGGCTGCAACGATGGCGCCAAGCCCTGCACCCCGTCGGTGTGCAAGGTAACGGTACCGGGGCGATCGCCCAAGGCTCCCTGCCAACACCGCAAATTGGTGAGCCGGTTCAAGCGCTGATGCCGGCACAGGCGGGCAAAGGTTTCGGGATCGGGCTCGATGGCGACGACCGTTTGGGTGCGCACGGCGGCGGCGATCGCAAACAACCCGAGGTTGGCCCCCACATCCCACACCACGTCTTGGGGTTGCAAGGCCGTCAAAAATCGTTGCCAAAATTCGGGCTCGCCGCCGGCATCGGCCAACCGATACCGTTCGATCGCGCTGGTGGTCTCAAACCGCAGCCGGCGATCTCCCACGGTCAACCACAGGGTTTGTTGTTGCCACGGCCAGACTTTCATCCGGTGGCCTTTGGCCAATGCTGGCCGTAACGGTGCAGCCCCGCTTCGCAGTAGGAGCGGTACGCTTTGGGCACGGGCTGGCAAATCCGGCTGCCATCGTCTTCCGCTGGCAATTTATCCGACACCGATACCCCCAGGCGATCGAAGCAAAACGCCCGGTCTTCCTTCGGTACCCGCCGACAAAATTGCACCGAAGGCTCGATGTCGGTGGTGTAGTTGGCGGCCAAGTTGTCGATCCCAGAACCCAAACAATAGCGCCGCAATTCCGCCGGAAACTCTTGGCAAATCCGCAGGGCTTTGTCGTAAAACGATCCATCCGGACTGGTTACCGCCAACTGCCACCCCGGATTGGTGGACATGATCCCCAGACTTTCCAAGCAGGGTTTCAGGTGCTCTTCGGCCCGCAAACACAACCGGCTGGCGGCCGCCACCGACATTCCCGATCGCCGGAGCAGGTGGCTGCCATGGTTGATGTAGCACTGGTACCGATACTTGCGCTCGATCGCGTTGCATGGGGTCAAAGGATCGTCGGTGAATACCCCTGCTTGTCCCATCCCGTTGGTGGTGCCGTTGATGTTTTCCATGAATACCCCTTGCCAACAGCCAGCGGCTTGGGTTTCCGCCAAGTCATCGCATACGGCCAGGGAAGACGGCAAATCGTACATCTTGGCCATCATGACACCATGGCCCACCCCATGGAAACAGTAAAACTCGGCCCGGGATTGGGTGCTGGCACCGCTCTGGCAAATTTTGCGCGCAGTGGCGACCAAATCCGGCTCTTCGGCCAAAGCTGCCTGAAAAAATCCGTGCTGGCAACCGTAATTAAAACTATCGGGGCAAGTGGCAAAGGCTTCGGGATTCACGCCAAAGGCATGGGCCGTAGCCCGACCAATGTGATGGGCCATCTCGTGAAAATCGTCTTGGGCCACCACGGCTTGGGTTTCGATCGCCCGGTTCAACACGTTGAAGGCGGCGGTGGGGCCGCCAAGGGCGGTAAACTCCTCCAGCTTTTGCCCCAAACACACCAAATTGGTGCCGCCACAGGCCTGGCGAATGGTGGCCACGGCCGCCTCCTCGTCCAGACCCGCCCAGGTCAATGCCTGCGCCCTCGGCATCGGGCTACCGATCCAGATTAGGGCCAACAATCCCAACAGCAGCAGTACCTTACCCAAAGGTTTCATTACCATGGTTTTGATTGGATTCGCTGGGGCCTATGGTAATACACGGGCCGTCCGTCCCCCGACAGCACCATGCCCCAAAATGGGCCGTGAATACCTGACAAACCAAGTACAGCTCGAAACTCAAGGCATGGCTCCAGACGGGGCCCGCCACCCATCCACTTTACCCAGGTTGCACGTCATGACCGTAGTTCACCTCAATGCTGCCTGCATCCAAGCGCTGGACTTGACCCCGGCCCGCCTGGCCATCGAACGGGCGATCGCCACCCCCGAACCGGAACCCCTCCGCTTCCAGATTTGGTTGCCCCGGGCCGCCGACGATCCCCGCGAATGGTCGGAAATTCCGGAAATTCGCCTGTGGTTTGTGCGCCTCGATGCGACCTATCCATGGCTTCCCTATTTCCTGGATTGGCGGGAAGGCGAACTCACCCGCTATGCGGCGATGCTGGTGCCCCATCAATTTCGCAAAACCGAAGGCATTTCGTTCAACGTCGAAGCGTTGGAACTTTTTGTGATGCACAAGCTGTTTGCGATCGCCCTGTGGCTCCGGCAACAGGATCGGGTCAATTGGCCGAAACTCCAACAAATGGCCCAAACCCTGGGCTACGAGGTGGAAGAGGGCTTTTTTGCCCTCCTCTAGCGGCCGGCAACCCCGGGACAGGGCGCCAAGACAAGGCCCGGGGAACCCCGACCCTACACTTCGTGAATGCCGGCGCTGGTTTGGGTGTAGGAGTCCACTTGAATGGGCACCGGCTTCACATCCCAAATCTCATCGCAGTATTGCTGAATCGTGCGATCGCTGGAGAATTTCCCCGATCGCGCCGTGTTCAGAATCGACATCCGTACCCACCGATCGCGATCGCGGTAGGCCCGATCCACCTGCTCTTGGCAATCCAGGTAGGACTGAAAATCGGCAAACAGCATGTATTCGTCTCGGTACATCAAAGAATCCACCAACGGCCGGAACAGGTCGCTGTGGCCCCCCGAAAAGTACCCCGACGCCAACCGATCCATCGCCTCCTTCAGCTCGGCGTTTTGCTCGTAGTAGTGCCCCGGCCGGTAGTCGGCGTGCTTGAGGGCCACGACTTCTTCGGTGGTCAACCCAAACAAGAAGAAGTTTTCTGCCCCCACTTCTTCCCGAATTTCAATGTTCGCCCCGTCCAGGGTGCCGATGGTCATGGCCCCGTTCATGGCAAATTTCATGTTGCCGGTACCTGAGGCCTCTTTCCCCGCAGTGGAAATCTGCTCCGACAGATCCGCCGCCGGATAAATCCGCTGCCCCAACGAGGCGCTGAAATTGGACAGAAATACAATCTTCAGGCGATCGCGCACGTCCGGATCGCGGTTCACCACGTGGGCGACGTTGTTGATTGCCCGGATGATCAACTTGGCCATGTAGTAGCCCGGAGCCGCCTTGCCGCCAAAAATCACGGTGCGGGGCACCATCTCCAAGTCAGGGTTGTGCTTGATCCGGTTGTACAGGGCGATGGTATGAAGCAGGGCCAAATGCTGCCGCTTGTATTCGTGAATCCGCTTCACCTGAATATCAAACAAAGATTCGGGATTCACCGTTTCCCCGTTGTGCACGGCAATGTATTCCGCCAAATCCCGCTTGTTGGCCTGCTTGATCGCCCGCCACCGCTCGCAAAAATCGCGATCGCCCAGAAACCCTTCCAATTGCCGCAGGTCTTCCATGTGGGTCAGCCAGCGGGTGCCAATTTTTCGGAAATCAATTCCGACAACCGGGGATTGCTTAACAACACCCAGCGGCGGGGTGTCACCCCGTTGGTTTTGTTCTGAAACTTGTTGGGGAACAAATGGAAAAAGTCCCGCAACACGTCTTTTTGCAACAACTCGGTGTGCAGGGCCGCCACCCCGTTCACCGCATGGCTGCCGACGGTGGCCAAATGGGCCATCCGCACCTGTTTTTCGTGCCCTTCCTCAATCAACGACACCCGCCGGGGCAAGTCCTCGTCGTCGGCAAACCACGTTCGCACATCCGCCAAAAACCGCTGGTTGATTTCGTAGATGATTTCCAAGTGCCGGGGCAACAACCAGGCAAACAAATCCACCGACCACTTTTCCAGGGCTTCCGGCAACAACGTGTGGTTGGTGTAGGCAAAAGTCTGCTGCACAATGCGCCACGCCCGCTCCCATTCCAAAGCGTGCTCGTCCAGCAACAGCCGCATCAATTCGGCGATGCCAATGGCGGGATGGGTGTCGTTGAGCTGCACCGCTGCCTTGTCGGACAGGTTTTCGAGGGCCTTGTTTCGGCTTAGGTGCCGCCGCAAAATGTCTTGCAACGAACACGAAACGAAAAAGAACTGTTGTTCGAGGCGCAGTTGCCGACCCTGGGGCGTGTTGTCGTTGGGGTACAACACCTTCGAGATGGTCTCGGAGCGCATCTTGCTGGCCACCGCCCCATCGTAGTCGCCGGAGTTAAAGGCTTGAAAGTTAAAATCTTCCCCCGCTTCGGCCTTCCAGAGGCGCAGGGTGTTGACGGTGTTGGTGTCGTAGCCCGGCACCGGCGTATCGTAGGGAATGCCGATCACGGTGCGGTTGGGAATCCAGCGGGTGCGGGGCTGCCCCTTGTCGTCGTTGTAAACTTCGGTGTGGCCGCCAAATTTGACTTCTACGGTCTCGTTGGGGCGACACACTTCCCACGGGTTGCCAAACTTCAACCACTTGTCGGGAATTTCCACTTGGTTGCCGTCTTGGATGCACTGGTTGAAAATGCCAAACTCGTAGCGAATGCCGTAGCCCACCGCCGGAATTTGCAGGGTGGCCAAAGCATCCAGGAAACAGGCCGCCAACCGACCCAAGCCGCCGTTCCCCAAACCGGGATCGGGTTCCTGCTCCAGCAGTTCGTCCAAGTCCAACCCCGATTCCTTGACCGCCTGCCGCACGGTGTCGTACACCTTCAGGTTGATCAAGCTGTTGCCGAGGTGCCGACCCATCAAAAATTCCGCCGAGAGGTAGTACACCTCCTTCACGTTCTGCTCTTGGTAGGTCTTGAGGGTCTTCAACCAGCGAATCAACAGGCGATCGCGCAGGGTGTAGGCCAAAGCCATGTAGTAGTCGTTGGGGGTGGCAATGGCATCGTACTTCCCCTGGATGTAAAACAGGTTGTCGGCAAAGGCCCGCTTCAGGGTGTCCACGCTCAACCCGGTGCGGTCGTCTTCGACGGTGATGGGGCACGCACTGGGATCGAACGTACTCGGGCGATCGGCGGCTAGCGTCATAAGCATTCTCCGAATGGGGCATGGATTCGTCCCTTTAGTTTTCCACCTTTATGGCGGGGGGACGCTTTGTTTAACCATTTTTACCGATGTAGCCGTAAATATAGCTGTTTTGCATAGCGACGAGACAAAACAAGTCGGGTCGCAGGGGCGAAACCCCTGTATTGGTTCTATTAGACTTTCGTTGGGCAGGAAAAAACCGTTTCAGTTTTTAATTAAAATGACTATATGGCTATATTCAGAGACGTTAGGACGTAGCCTGCTTAATCACGGACTCCATCATTTCGCGTAAATCGGTGGCGTCAGACAAGAGTTTGCAGATGCGGCTTTTCAAGCAACCCCAGCATTTCTCAATACGATTCGGATTCGGTGAGTACGGCGGTAAATGCATCACGCGACAGCCCGCCTTAGCAATGATTTCGCCAATGCGACCGCCATGGTGAAACGTGGCATTATCCACAATCACCCATTGCCCAGGCCGCAGCTCCGGCACCAAGTACCTCTCCAGCCAAATCTCAAATACCCGGCGATTGCATGCTCCTTACCACTGTATAGATGTATTCGGGTAGGTGCGGACATCGAAGGAAAAAGAGGTTTGGGGGCTACGCCCCCAGCCAGGGGTTTCACCCCTGCACCCCGTCCTGACCAAGCTCTTTACAGCTATAAAAGGCACAATCAAATTCTCATGGCGATCGTC
>JAAUUG010000140.1 GCA_012031195.1 Oscillatoriales cyanobacterium SM2_1_8 | reverse complement strand
GCCAAACTGGACGAGGCGTTGCCCCAAAAACAAGCCCAATACGAAACCCTGAGCCAAGAATTGCGCGATCGCCGGTTTGCCCCGAATTGCAAAGGCCCTGGCCGAATGCGAAGCCGCCCTGGCCCAAATTGCCTACGACCCCGCCGCCCATGCCCACCTCCGACAGGCCTGCGCCGATTCCGCCGCCGCCCTCTTGGCCGAACAAAACCTGGCGATCGCCGAGCGGCAGTACCCCACCCTCCACCAGCAATGGCAACAGGCCCAAGCCCAGCACCAGAGCCTAAGCCAACAACAGCGGCAAAGCGAGGAAGAATGGCAGCAAAGGGCAGCCGCCCTCGCCCAATGCCCCGACCCGACCCCGGCCCTCGCCCAGCTCGAAATTCAACAAGCCCATCACCGGCAACACCTGGATCGCTGCCTGGCACGCCTCGGCCAACTGCGGCAAGCCGCCCAACACCAAGCCCAACTGGCGCAACAACAACAGGATGTGGGCCAAGCCTTGCAGCAAGCCAAACACCAGGAATACCTGCACCGCGAACTCGATCGCGCCTTTGGCAAAAACGGGTTGCAAGCCCTCGCCGTGGAAACCGTTCTGCCCCAACTCGAAGCCGAAGCCAATCGATTGTTGGGTCAACTGAGCGATCGCCTGCTGCATTTGCGGTTTGTGACGCAAAAAGGAAAGCGGGAAGATACCCTCGATATCGAAATTGCCGACGATCGGGGCACCCGTCCCTACGAAACCTACTCCGGAGGCGAAGCTTTTCGGATCAACTTCGCGGTGCGTTTGGCCCTGGCCCGGTTGCTGGCCCAACGCAAAGGCGGTCAACTGCAAACTTTGATTGTCGATGAAGGGTTTGGCAGTCAGGATGCCGAAGGGTGCGATCGCCTGGTGGCCGCCCTCAATGCGATCGCCGACGAATTTGCCTGCATTTTGGTGGTGACCCATTTGCCCCGGCTCCGGGATGCCTTCCCCACGGTGCTCGAAGTCCACAAAACCGCCGAGGGTTCCCAAGTGACGCTGCACGCCTAGCTACGCTGCCGGCGATCGCCCAAGGGTTCCTGCATATATAGTCATTTTAATTAAAAGTGAAACACCCACGATTGTTTTGATTGCCTTTACTCCCCTCTCCCTGACTGGGAGAGGGGCTGGGGGTGAGGGCAAGATTGTCGCAAACACATTTGAAATGACTATATAGTCATTTCAATTAAAAATGACACGGTTTTTTCCTCCTGCCCAACGAACGTCTAATAGAACCAATACGGGGGCTTCGCCCCTGCGACCCGAGTTGTTTTGTCTCGTCGCTATGCAAAATAGCTATATAGCCACACTTTGCCAAAGAAAACCGCCGCTTTGATGCCAGCTTGTGGGCCGGCGATCGCCACGGCGGGTCAAAACCGCTTACGCTTAATTCGAGGGACGGAGTTCCGAGGCGATGGTCTCGGCACCATGGGGGCTCAGCGAGGCTTGGGTTTGCACCAGATGCTGACAGGCCGCCATGGTTTTCACATGTTCCATTTCATCGTCTCGGATCGCGACAAACACATCATAGAGGTTGTCGATCGCCGGCCGCCGGGGCGTGGCCACTTGCGACGTTTGAAATTCATCAAACATGTACAAGTCCCCATCTCGGTAATACTGCACCGCCACCGCCGGCGCTGGGCTTTGCTTCAAGGTTTCGGCTTCTGCCTTGAGGAATTTATCGTAACTGTCGTAAGCATGTTCCTCCACCAGCTCCATAAAATGGTAAGCCGACTTGGGGGACATCAAGTAAACCAGAATCACAATCCAGTAGTAGAGCAGGGCCGCCGTTCGGGCCAAGAGGCGATCGCCCCAAAAGTTGGCTCCTCCCAACGACTCCATGATCAACAGGTGATGCAACTCGTTCCAAGACTCAGCAAAGTGCACCTTGAGCCAATCGGCTTTGCGCCACAAACCTAGGGTCTCGTACAGATGCAGCACCGACAGGTAGGAGAAATAGGGCACCCGCGCCACGGTTTCCAAGACATAGAACCGGGGATAGGGACGGTTGGCGTAGATCACATTGATCACAAACACCAAAATGCCAACCAACAAACGAATCATGATGAAATCCTCGCGAGAATCTAAAGAATCTGCCGGTGGCTTAATTATAAACCTTCTTCCCTCAGCGCTGCCAGCGGCTGGGCTTGGGTCGGTTGCTGAAACACACCCACCACCGCCCGTCCAACGCAGTAGACCAGCATCAAAGCCCCGACCGTAAAAGCAATGTCGCCGGGAATGCGCAGCCAGACCGTCCACTGCATCCATGGTGAACCGATAACCTCAGCACTCCGGGCATACCAAGTGCCGTGATTCACCGATTGCACCAGTTGATAGAAACCGTTGGGAATCAGACCAAAAACCATCATCATCACCAAGCCGGTGTTGATCCACCAGAAAGAGAAGTTGAGGTTGGCTTCGTCCCAGGCGCGATCGGGCGTGATTTCCCGCAGGGCAAACAACATCAAGGCGATCGCCAGCGAACCGTACACGCCGTACAGGGCCGAGTGAGCATGAATGGGCGTGGTGTTCAATCCCTGGGAATAGTAGAGCACAATCGGCGGATTGATCAAAAAGCCAAACACGCCAGCCCCCACCAAATTCCAGAAACAGGTGGCAATGAAGAACTTCAGCGGCATCCGGTAAAACCCTTGCGCTTCCCGCGACAACTTCAAGGATTTCACCACCTCAAAGCCGATCAAGGTCAGGGGCACCACCTCCAACGCCGAGGCCACCGAGCCCATGGCGGTGATGAAGGCCGGGGTACCAGCGAAATACAAGTGGTGCAAGGTGCCGATCACACCGCTCCCCAAGTAGAGAATGGTGGTGAGGTAGGTCGCCCGCAACGCCGAAGCCCGATTCAGAAAACCCAGTTCGCTGCACAGGTAGGCGATCGCCACCGTCGCAAACACCTCAAAAAAGCCCTCAACCCACAGGTGCACCACCCACCAGCGCCAATACTCCGCAATGCTCAGGGGGGTATGGTTGGTGTACATCAACCCTGAGGCATAAAACAACGGAATCGTGATGGCGCTGTAGAGGAAAAAGTGATTCAAGCCGGTTTTGCTGCCCTCGGCTTTCAACGCGGGCTGGAGCGCCCGAAACATCAGCCAGAGCCAGAACACCATGCCGCCAATCAGCAACAATTGCCAGAGGCGACCCAGCTCCACATACTCATAACCTTGGTGCCCAAACCAGAAGCTCTTGTCGCCCAAGTAGCCTTGAACGCCGGCCCAAGCTCCCACCAGAGAACCGACGACCACCACCGTCAACGCCACCAACAAACCCCCGTTGCCCCAGGCTTGAAACTTGGGTTCGTGTTTGCCAAAGCGCGGCCCGAAGTACAACCCCGCCGCCAACCAACAGGTGGCAATCCAGAAGACCGCCAATTGCAAATGCCAGGTACGCGAAGCCGCATAGGGCAAATACTGTTGAATCGGTACCCCGTAAAACCCTTCGCCCTCGACCGCATAGTGAGCCGTCACCATGCCCATCACAATTTGCACGAAGAAGAGGGCCATCGCCACCCCAAAGAACAAGGTCGTGACCTTCTGGCTCGGGGTCGCCAAACGAATGGCCGGCCGGGCCGCGACCGATTGCACCTCGTCGGCATCTTCTTGGGTGAGGTACACAAACAAAAACAGCGCGATCGCCCCAATCAATACAATCACCGACACGATCGACCAAATCAAAAATTGACCCGGCGCTTGGTTGCCAATCAATTCATCGTGCGGAAAATTGGCGGTGTAGGAAAAAGGCGCGTTGGGGCGATCGGCCGACGCCGCCCAAGCGGTCCAGGCAAAGAATGCCGTCACGTTCCGAATCTGGGTACGGTCCGTAAACCAATCGCGGGGAATGGAATGGATCGCCGAACCCTTGCTCAACAAGGTTTGATAGTCGGCAAAGACCTTGGCCAACCCCTGGTTCTGGGCCGCGGTCAAGGTCAACGCCCCGGTTTCCGGATCGTAGCGGTTGGTCTTAAATTGCTCCCGCAACTTGACTTGCAACAACGCGCGATCGCTGGCCGACAAAGCTTCCCAGTCGGCTTGATTAAAGTCAACGTTGCCGCTGTACAACGCCCCCGCCGTCGCCAAACCCCAGCGATGCAACACGTCGGCCGTCCAGTCGGGCGCCAGGTAACTCCCATGGCCCCAAACGCTGCCAATGTGCTGCCCCCCCCGAGCCAAATAGGTTTCTTGACCCAGTTGGATATTCTCTTGGGTCAAAATCACCTCTTGTTGGGGCGATACCACCGTCGCCGGGATGGGAGGAGCATTCTTGTAAATCGCCGCCCCTGCCGCAATCAAAACCGTGAAGGTAACCAGGCAAATCAGCACCAGCCAGGCCGGAAGGCTGAGTTGCCGAGGGCGCTCCGGAGCCGGCACCGCGGCATCAACGCTCAAATTCACCATAAATTGTACCCTCGTGCCGTTTCAGGGATTCCTACTGAACTTTTGGACGCCGTGGAGATGGCGTGGTTGTGTCATAATTCTTAAAAACAAATCAACAATTATGACCAACCCAATTTTCTCCCCTTGTGCTCACTTTGTTTTCAATCAAGGCAAGGTTAGAAGCATTCAAATTGAAAAGTCTTTGACTTAAGTCAAAACAGTCCTTGAGAAATGTTTAACCTTGCAATCCTTAAGCTTCCGAAAGATTTTGAACAAAATTGACCGCCATGCGATCGCCCTTTCTCGCATCGGTTGGAGGGCATCAAGGTTAAAGTTTTGTGTACAAAGTTTGCAAGATTGATTTGAAGTTGATTGCGCTAGAGTTAGGTATGGGCGTTTTGCGTAACCATGAGACAAAAAACCTGGGTTGCAGGGGCGAAGCCCCCACACTGGTTTTTTTTGACTTTTGTTCGGGAGGAAAAACGTCTCATTCTCAATTGGAATGGCTATATAGGTTGCTTTTGGTCAAAATTGTTGCCAAAACCGAATCCTTAGAAAATGTTCAAACCGCAAAGCGATGGGAGACGAGTTCAATTTAAGCAATTGGTTGCAGAGCACCATCGTTTTCCGGGGGTTGTCCGCCCCGCAACGGCTGGCTGTCGTTCAGATTGCCCAGATGCAATGGCTACCCAAAGGAGAGTTGTTGTTCAAAGAGGGAGATGGGGCCACCGGTTTTTTTGTGGTTAAAAGTGGACGGGTCAAGGTTTTCAAGGTTTCCAACACCGGCAAAGAGCAAATTCTCAACATTTTTGAATCGGGCGAAAATTTTGCCGAAGTGGCTGCTTTGGATGGCAAACCTTTTCCGGCTTCCGCCGCGACGTTGGACTCTTCAGAGCTGGTTTTTTCCCACGGCAAACCTTTCTGAATTTGCTCCATCAACACCCCGACATTGCCATCAACATGCTCACCAGCCTTTCACGGCATTTGCGGCATCTCATGGGCGTGGTCGAAGAATTGTCGTTTAAGAATGTGCCGCAACGGTTGGCCACTTACCTGCTGAAGTTGAGCAACGGCGGGGTAGACGGTACGGGTCGCACCGGGGTACCGGCCAGCACCGTGACCCTCGATTTAACCAAAAGCCAACTTGCTTCGGCGCTCGGAACCATTCCCGCCACCCTTTCCCGCGCATTTTATACCCTTAGCCATGAAGGATGGATCGCCGTGAACGGCGCCAACATTGAATTGCTGGATCGCGATCGCCTCCAGGCCCTCAGCCAAACCCTGGAAGCGGGCGATCGCCCCCTGCTCTGACCACAGACGTGAATTCGATGGGAAAAAACCCTTTCCCAGTCTTGGTTTTGCCCTTATCCAACAAAAATGCTGAGCCAACCTCAGGGGTTCAGCTCAGCACGTGGGTAGATATGGTTGTCTACTTGTTGGGAGTTTCAAACTTCTCAAGATTTACTTTAGATTCTCACAACAAACTTATCGGTTTGTCGTAAGATCGAATTTTGGATCTTAAGAAATTCTTATTTCCAGAAACTCCCATTTTGAACAAGCATCACACTGGAAGAAATCTAGGTCTGAACTGCAGATATGAACTAGCAGACACCTGCAAACAGGATGACACCAACCAAATCTGCTTCCATCAATTCCATTAATTCCATCAAGTGGATGCTTGGACTACTACTGCTCGAACTATCGCCCATGGGCATCACCTCCTTATTCCTAATTGGCTTTGACTTAGGGTTTACCCCACCAATTTAGCACAATGTTGGTGTTTGGCAATCCAAAAATCAGACCACAATCCGAAGTTAGGGTTTGGTCAAGGCACTGCGGACAAGGGCGCGGGACAACGGTCGCGAAAACCGGGGCGGGCGATCGCCGCAGAGGGATTGTTCGAGATCTTGGCGGAAGCGGCTCAGGCTGGGGGAGGGGCGCTCCATCCGATAGGCTTCCTGCAGCACGTCGGCCCAAAGCTGGTTTTGGCTGAGGTGTCGTACCCGTTCCCAGGCTTGGATTTCGGACTCAGAGGCTGAGGGCTCGGCACTACGTTTCTCGGAACGGCGCTCCGCCAGTAGCGACAACATCCGCTGACGCATTTCGCCGCCCAGCACCTGAAACGCCATGGCATGAACCAGCAAATCGTTGGCATCGTAGGCCAGCCATGTGTATTGGCGACCGGGTACCAAGGTGGCCCCGCTCAGCAGGAGGGGGCCCTTATCCATCACCCGTTGGCTCCAGACAATGCGGCCGGTGCTTTCATCCGCAAGCTCCACCCTGCCCAACTCGCCCCGCCAGATCAGGGCCGGTTGGGTGTTCAACACCAAAGGATGGCGATCGCCGCCCCATTCAGCACGCGGAGACAGCACGCAAAACGAAGATGCGGGGGCACGCCGTCCCGGTAGGGGAATAGTCAGGGTGCGCCAATCGATTTCAGACAAGACACTTTGCGATTGGAGGGCTGGGGGCCAACTTCCCCATAGGCTCCAACCCAAGCCAACCAACGCCAACGGTTTCCAGCGCATACGATGTTGTTGCATTCCCCCACGGCCATGCCGTCATGCCGTGCAAGCGTTCCATCAGTATACTAAGCTACCTACCTATGCTTTCCAAGCAGGTTTTGCGGCAACAAGCACGCGATCGCCGTCGGCAACTGTCTCCCCAATGGGTTCAGCAACGCAGCCAAGCCCTGGTCGATCGCCTCCGGCATTGGCCGCGGTGGCCCAATTTAGGGACGGTATTTCTGTACAGCCCGCTCCCCGGCGAACCGGATGTGGCCCTTCTGTGTGCCGATCGAACCAAAACCTGGGGGGTGCCCCGCTGCGTGGGCGATCGCCTGGATTGGCACGTTTGGCCGCCGGGAGCGCCCTTGCCGCCGGGCCGTTTCGGCATTGGGGAACCCGAACCAACCTGGCCGAGGTTGACCATGGAGTCCGCCGATGCGGTGCTGGTGCCGGCTTTGATGGGCGATCGGCAGGGGCATCGTTTGGGATGGGGGGCCGGTTTCTACGATCGGGCCCTGAGCACCGCCACCGGTTGGCGCATTGGGTTGCTGTTCGCCGAGTTTTTGGTGGAGTCTTTGCCCGCCGACCCTTGGGATGTGCCCATGGATGCGATCGTCACCGAAGCCGCTTGGCTGCCCATTTCAGCAAATGTTTGATCGATGGCGCTTTCTATGCTTTAATAAGCGACGCTTGGTTGATATTGCCTCCATGGCTCAGAGGTAGAGCATTCCCTTGGTAAGGGAAAGGTCTCGGGTTCAAATCCCGATGGAGGCTTACATAGATGCTTACATAGCTGCAAACAATTTGATTGGGATGGGGTGCAGGGGTGAAACCCCTGGCTGCACGACTCCCTACCGTCCTCGACTCC
>JAAUUG010000139.1 GCA_012031195.1 Oscillatoriales cyanobacterium SM2_1_8 | reverse complement strand
CCCGCGGCAACGATTCACAATACTTGACTTGGGGATGAAATTCGGCGATCGCCGCCGACAGATGCTCGCCGCCAATGGCCGTTGGGGGCTTCACCGGCGCTGTACACCTCGGTGCAAAGCACCACGTCGGCGTGGCCGAAGGCTTGGGCAAAGTCCCCCAAAAATTGCTTGGTGCGGCTGTAGCGATGGGGTTGAAACACGGCAACCACCCGCCGTTGTTGGAGTTTAGCCGCGGCCAAGGTCACCTGGACTTCGCTGGGGTGATGGGCATAATCGTCCACAAAGGTAATGCCGCCTTCGGTGCCCCGCACTTCAAACCGGCGCCGAGCCCCCACAAATTCCGGCAAGGCCATTTCGATCGCCGTCCAGGGCACCCCAAATTGCCGCACCACGGCGATCGCCGCCAGGGCATTGCTCAGGTTGTGTTTGCCCAAGATCGTTAGGGTGGCGGTACCCAGAATTTCGCCCCGTTCCCAGATGGTGGCTTGGGTGCCGCCGGCCGTCAGCCGCACCTCGCTGGCAAAGTAATCTGCCCCTGGGTTTTCCAAGCTGTAGCCGATGTGGGAGCGCAGGTGTTCCCGGACGTTGCCATCGTCGAGGCAGCCAACCACCCGTTGGCAGCGGCCCGCAAATTCCCGAAAACAGGTCACGGTTTCCGCCAAGCTCCCGTAGCGATCGGGGTGATCCAATTCAATGTTGGTGACGACCCCGATTTTTGGGGAAAACTTGACAAAGGAGCCGTCGGACTCGTCGGCTTCGGCCACCAAGGGACCGTTCCCCAACCGGGCGTTGCCTTGCCAGGCGTTGACTTCGCCGCCCACCACAATGCTCGGATCCAGCCCGGCTTTGAGCAGCAAGAAGCCAATGAGGCTGCTGGTGGTGGTTTTGCCATGGGTTCCCGCCACCGCGATGCTGTCGGTTTGGGCGATGAGAGCTGCCAAAAGATCGGAGCGATGAAACACCGGCAAGCCGAGGCGGAGGGCCGTTTCCAGTTCGGGATTGTGGGTATCGATGGCGCTGGAGTACACCACTTGGGGGGACTTTTGGGGATCGATGTGGTCGGCATGGTGCCCTTTGTAGATGGTGATCCCCAAATCTTGCAGGCGGTTGGTGCTGCCGTTGCAGGAAATGTCCGAACCGGAAACCGGGCACCCCCGTCCTATCAAAATGTGGGCGATCGCAGACATGCCAATGCCACCGATCCCAATAAAATGAAACGGTCTTCCGCTGAAATCTATCGAATTCAGCATCGTTGCTCCTTGCTCTTCACACCCAATGACGGCGCCATCATACCAAGAATTCTGAAATCGCGCCATGAATCGCAAGTTGGGGGCATTTTCGGACGATTGCGCCCCTTTATCGGGCCCCTTTAGATCATTAGGGCTTCGAGGGCGGCGCTGTCCCGCAAACACAACACATCGCGATCGCGGGGGCGGACGATGAGCCCTTTGGTTTCGAGTTTGCCAGCACCCGGGTGACGGTTTCGCGGGCCAGACCGCTGAGGCCGCTCAATTCCCGATGGGGCAGGTTGGGGATTTCGATGCCTTGGGGCCCCACCCCTTGACTCTCGGCGATGAACAACAATACATCGGCGACGCGGGCGGTGCTGTCGGATTCCCGGAGCCGCAACCGACGGTTGACCTGCCGCAACCGTTTCGCCAACAACCGGGCCAAGTGAATGCCGGCGGCCGCTTCGGTTTCCAAAAGATGCAGAAAATCGGCGGCGGGCAGGCTGGCCACGCTGGCTTCGCTGAGGGTGAGCACGTCGGTGGAACGGGGCACCCGATCCAAGGGGGCCATCTCGCCAAACATTTCGCCGGTGCCCAAAACGTTAAGGGTGACTTCTTTGCCGTCAAAGTTGTAGGTGCGAATTTTGAGCCAGCCGCTCAAGACAAGATAGACGGAGTTGCCCCAGTCGTTTTCGAGCAAAATGGGCTGGTGGGCGGGGTGCTGTCGAACCACGACCCGGGCGATCGCCCGCTGGACGGCAACCGGGGGAATATCGCGGAAGAACGGCAATTCGGCAAGTTGGGCTTGCCGGTCTTGATGGGTGGGGGAGTGGGTGGAGGGGTGGGCAGGGTCAGTCATGGCGGCTTGGGTCGGGCTCACAATTCAACGTTGCCGGCGGTTAGCGCAATTGCGCGCGCAGAGACTGTAGGCGATCGGGGGACAAATTGACTTGGACTTCGAGTTTTTGCCCCTCATCCCGCAACAACAGGATGGCTTCGCCGCTGGGGCGCACGCTGGCGGCCACCTCCGGGTTTTGCAAGGTCAAGCCTTGGTAAATCACTTGAAACGAGGCGACGCGGATCAGGTAATCGCGGCCGGAGGCGGGGTAGATGGTGAGCTCTTGCAATTCGGGGTCGAGGGTGAGGGCCGCCACGGTCAGGTTGCGTTCGCTGTCGCTGCCGGGTTTGAACCAATAGAGGGTGAGCCCCCGCAGGCTGGGGCTTTGGATGGCAAAGACTTCGTCGAATTGTTCGTCGGTGTCCCAAACAATGCCCGCGGGCTGGCCGGAGGGGGGCAATTGCCGCTGTTTCCAGGAGACCTTGTGGCCGTTGAGGGCGCTCCACCACTGCCCGATTTGCCCCAGCTTGATGTCGTTGTTGGGATCGCTGCTGCCACCGACCCATTGCACCGTTGCCATGGTTGTCTGCCTACACGCTGTGTTTATTGTTGCAGGAAAGGGAGTCAGGATGCACCGCTTTATTTGCTCTACACTTGAGACGCTTTGCCCGACGGAGCTTGGAAAATGCGTGAGGAAGGTGGGCGGTGGTAGGGCTATTGACCAAAGGGTTTGAGGTGGAAATGTATACCGGCACCCCGCAAGGAGAGGTGGTGGGGTTTGCCGATCGCATTGTGGCGGCGTTGCCGGGGTTTGTCCGGGAGCCGGATAGCCGCAATGTGGAGTACACGACCCCGCCCCTCCCCCGTTACGAACACCTGTTGGTGGCCCTGCTCCAACCCCGGGCCCAACTGCGGGCCTACCTGCAAACTTTGGGGGACTATACCCTGCTGCCCGGCAGCACCTTGGCCCTGGGCGGCAGCGATCGCTTTGTCCGCTCCGATCCCCAAAATCCTTACCACGATTACATCGAGCAGACCTACGGCACCCGGGTGGTCACCGCCAGCATCCATATCAATGTGGGGATCCCCGAACCGGAGCTGCTGATGCAAGCCTGTCGCTTGATCCGAATGGAAGCGTCTCTCTACCTGGCCCTGAGCGCTTCGTCGCCGTTTGTGGATGGCCAGGCAACGGGCAGTTTGTCCCACCGCTGGCAGGTGTTTCCCCGCACCCCGGCGACCGTGCCCCTCTTTGCCAACCACACCCACTACATTGACTGGACGAACGATCAATTGGCCTTGGGCACCATGCAAAACGTGCGTCACCTCTGGAGCAGTGTCCGCCCCAACGGCGATCGCCGCCCCTACGACCTCAACCGCTTGGAGTTGCGCATTTGCGACCTGGTGAGCGACCCGGTGGCCCTGCTGGCGATTACGGCCCTCCTGGAACTGCGCCTCAGCCAAATGCTGGCCGACCCGGGGGGCCTCGATCCCCTGACCCGATCGCCGTTTACCCCTACCGAACTGGCGGCGATCGCCGATCGCAACGAAGATGCGGTGGCCCGCCAAGGGCTGGCTGCTCCGGTGGTTCGCTGGCAAGATGGCCAAACCCTCACCGCTCAAGCTTGGATTGCCGAACAACAAGCCCAAAACCAAACCCTGGCCCGGGAACTGGGGATTGCCTGCTTCTTGCTGCCGCTGTCGGCCCTCCTGGGGGCTGGCCCCGAAGCCCAACGCTGGCTGCAGTCCCACCACCAGGGCGAAAATCCCACCGCCATTTTCCAAACCGCAATCCAAACCATGGCGACCCGCGAACGGGAATTGTTGGCCCTTCTTTAGGGTTGCGCAGATATAGTCGATTTAACTAAAAATGGCACGACTGCAATTGTTTTGATTGCCTTTACTCCCCTCTCCCTTAATGGGAGGGGGGCTGGGGGTGAGGGCAAGATTGTCGCAAACACATTTGAAATGACTATAGGTTGCGCCGAACCTAGCCGGACTTGAGTTCCAACCCCAGCACCTGCGTATGGGCCCCGCGGGCCTGGGTCACCCCAATCGTGCGTTCGGCGGCTTCGATGGTGGGGCGGCGGAGGCTCACCACGATAAATTGGGCCAGTTTGGCTTGTTTGCGCATCATCGCGGCCAGGCGCTCCACGTTGGCCCCGTCCAAAAACATGTCCACTTCATCAAAAGCGTAAAACGGCGAGGGACGGTACCGCTGCAACGCAAAAATAAAACTCAAAGCGGTCAAGGACTTTTCCCCCCCCGACATCGAAGCCAAGTGCCGCACCGGTTTGCCTTTGGGGTGGGCCACCAAGTTCAAGCCGCCGTTGAGGGGATGGCTGGGGTCTTCCAATTGCAAATGCCCATCGCCATCGGACAATTCGGCAAAAATCTCCTGGAAATGGGCATCGATCGCCTGAAACGCCTGCATAAAAGCCCGCTGGCGCAACGTGGTGAAGTTTTCGACCCGCAACAACAGTTCCGTGCGCTCCCGTTCCAGGGTTGCCAGCCGTTGGCTGAGATCGGTCAAGCGCTGTTGGGTTTCTTCCCAGTCCTCGATCGCCCGCATGTTGACCGGCTCCATGGCCTGCAATTGCTTTTGCAACCGCCGGCGATCGTGTTGCAATTGCTCCAGGGTCAGGTTCTCGGGCACTTCGGGGATCGGTTCCGGCAGCACGCAGGCGGCCACTTGGGTTTCGAGTTCCTGGAGGGCCGCGGCGCTTTCGCTGCGGCGATGGTTTTGCTGTTCCAGTTCCCAGGTGAGTTGTTGCAGCTCGGTTTGGCGGCTGCGCCACGTGCGATCGGCTGTGTCCCGTTCGGCGCGGACGGCCCCCAAGGTTTTTTCGAGGGCGGTTAACTGCTGGCTGTCTCGGCTCAGGCGCTCTTCGTGCTGGCGGATTTGCACCCGCAATTGGGTGGTGCTGTTGAGTTGATGGGTTTGGTTGGCCCGCAATTCCTGCAATTGCTCGCGGTAACGGTGCAGTTTGGCCTCCAACCGCTGAAATTGGGTCTCGTTGGTTTCGATTTCCTGCTGACACCGCCGCACCGCCGCTTCTTTGGCCGCCAACACCTCGGCGTTGCGTTGCAAAAGCCCTTGGGCCTGCTGCCATTGTTGATGGGCATCGTCCGTGGCCAGGGCGGCTAAGGTGCTTTGACTGGCTTCGTATTCGGCTTGCAAAACCGCCGTGGCTTGCCGGGCCCCGTTGGTCTGGGAACGGAGCAGGGTCAATTCGGCCGTGTTTTGCTGAATGCCGGCCTGGAGGGCTTCGCGCCGGGGCCACACTTCCTGCAGCTTGGCTTGGAGGCGATCGCGCTGTTGTTGGGTCTGGGCTTGCACTTCCCGGGCTTGGCGCAACTCGGCTTCGGCTTTTCCACCCGGGCTTGCTCCGATCGCAATTTTTGCTGGAGCCGACCCAGCATCCGATCCAGTTCCTGCAACCGCTCCCGCAACTGCCGCGCCTCTTGGGATTCCGGAGGTTCCACCGCCCCAAAATGCAAGGTCGAAGTGCGTTCCCGCAGGCTGCCGCCGGTAATGGCCCCCGAAGTTTCCAACAGCTCGCCGTCAAGGGTCACCATCCGGTAACGGCTGATGTGGGGCCGCGCAGCTTCCAAATCCGCAAACACCAAGGTATTGCCAAACACAAAGGCGAACACGTTGTAGTACACCGGCTCGAATTCCGCCAAGTCCAGGGCGTAGGCGATCGCCCCCAATTTGGGATCGAGGGGCGGCAAAGCTGGCGACGGCCGCAGTTTGTTGAGGGGCAAAAACGTGGCGCGACCGGCCCGCTCCCGTTTGAGGAGGGCGATCGCTTCGGCCGCCACTTCGTCGCTGTCTACCACCAAGTTGCCCAGCCGGCCGCCGGCCGCGGTTTCGAGGGCCAGGCGATCGGTTTCGGCGACCCGCCCCAGTTGGGCCACCAGCCCGTGCACCCCTTCAATGCCCACGTCTTGAATGATTTGGGCGGCCCGGGTGCCCTGAATTTCTTTTTCGGCCTGGACTTGGGCTTCGAGCTTGTCGAGCTGGCGCGCTTTTTGCCGCTGCTCCTGCACCAAACGATCGATCGTTTCCCGACAGGTTTGCACATCAAGCTGACCCTCGCCCAAGGTGCGCTGAGCGATTTCGGCGAGGTTGTGGGCCCCCTCGGCCGCCCGCTTGATTTGGGCGTATTCGTTCTCCCAACCGGGAATTTGGGTTTCGATGGCCGCCAATTCCTGTTGCCGGGCCGCCAACTGCTCGCTGCGCTGCCGTTCCGCTTCGGTCAAACGGGCTTCTTCTTGCTGCTGACGGGCCAAAGCCTCTTGGATCTGGCGCTGGGCCTCGTAGTGCTCGGTTTGTTGCTTGACCCATGCCGCGCTGCGCCCGGCGATCGCCGCCACTTCTTCCCGGCACCGCTCTACCACCGGCATTTGCCCCTGCCGCTCGGCTTCGGCCGCCACCAGGGCCGCCCCCAAGGTCTCCCGCTGCCCGGCTACGGCCTGCAATTCCCCCCCGCACGCTTCGATTTCTTCCCGGAGTTGGGTCACCCGCTCTTGGTTGCGGCGGTAGGCGTCCCCCAATTCCCGATCCCGTTGCTGCAAAGCCCGCAATTCTGCCTGTTGAGCGGCGATCGCCGCGCTGAGGGCCACGTGCTCTTCTTCCCCCAGTTGCCGCGCCCGCCGGTTCAAGTCCAGCAAATAGGCTTCGGCCGCCTGCACCACCTCTTGCAACTCCTGCTGCTTGCGGCACCCCTGGGCGATCGCCGTTTCGCATTCCTGCAATTGCACCGCCACGGTTTGCCGCCTTTGATCGAGCTGGCGATGCTGCAACACCGCTTCCCAACCGTCCAACCCCGCGAGTTGTTGGCGCACCTGCCGGTACTTTTCCGCCTTCACGCGATCGGCCGCCAACCGCTCCAAATTTTGCTGCAACTCCCGCTCGACGATCCGAAACCGCTCTTCGCCAACCTTGACTTCGTCCAGTTTGTCCTTGGCTTGGGCAATTTTGCGATCGAATTCCCCCACCCCCGCCAACTCGTCGATGATTTCCCGCCGCTCCCGTGGGTTCATGGAAATAATGCCGGTGACGTCCCCCTGCAACACCACGTTGTAGCCTTCGGGGTAAACGTGCAACGCTGCCAGCCGTTCGTGCAGTTCGCTGAGGGTGCAGGGCACGTCGTCGCTGTAGTAGGTCGAAGTGTAGGTGCCGCGGTCGGTCACCCGCAACCGCCGCGATACTTTCCATTCTTGCCCGTCATCTAGGGCAAAAGCCACGGCCACGCTGGCTTCGGCGGTGCGCCCCCGCTTGGCATGGCCCGCATTCACCAAATCCGGCAGGCGATCGGCACGCATCCCCTTGGAACTGGATAACCCCAACGCAAACAACAGGGCATCCAAAATGTTGGACTTGCCGGAACCGTTGGGCCCGGAAATCACCGTAAAGCCCGGCAAAAAGGGCACTACCGTGGTGTTGCCAAAGGATTTGAAGCGGGAAAGTTCAACCTGCTTGATGTACACGGGGAGCGCCAAACCGACCACAAAATTGCCAATAAGCTAACACGAGCCGCCCGTTTTGCTGTGCGCCTCTCGGCAAGGCCGATCGCAAGGTTATCGCTACATTCGGTTGGGTTCGGACATCGAAGGAAAAGGGGGTTGGGGGGCTGCGCCGTTCGGCTGAGCGCTCACGCTGAAACCCCCAGCCAGGGTTTCCCCCCTGCCCCCCGTCCCAACAAGTTGTTTGCAGCTATAT
>JAAUUG010000138.1 GCA_012031195.1 Oscillatoriales cyanobacterium SM2_1_8 | reverse complement strand
GCAGAGCATCGGGGCCCGCCGCAACGGGCGATCGCCCGGGTGCTGTCCCGTTCATCCCGTTCTCGAATGGCCGCCGCAATGGCGTGAACATCCAAGTTGGTCTCCCCCCGGGCTTGCAAATCCCGCAACCGCCGTTGGGCCCGTTCCGCCACCGATGCGGTCAGGAAAATTTTCAACTCCGCCTGCGGAAAGATAGCCGTGCCGATATCCCGTCCCTCCATCACCACGCCCCCGGCGCGACCCGCCGCCTGTTGTTGGGCCCCCAACACCGCCCGCACCGCCGGCACCGCCGACACCACCGAGACCCAACGGCTGACTTCCGGCGTGCGAATGGCCGCGGTCACTTCCTGGCCGTCCACAAACACCCGCGTCGAGAGGTCAGGAGCCGGTTGCTGATCCAGGTTCACCCGTTCGGCGATCGCCCCCACCGCGGCCCCACTGCCGGGATCGGCCAAATCCAAACCCGCCTGCAACGCCGCCCAAGCAATGGCGCGGTAGGTCGCCCCCGAATCAAAGTAGCGCAACCCCAGGCGATCGGCCACCCGGCGGGCCACGGTCGATTTGCCAGCCCCCGCCGGCCCGTCCATGGCAATCAACGGCTGCCGCGCCCGCAACAGGATGTTGTCGATCAACCGGGTATCCCCCAGGTAGGCCGCCCCCGCCACCATGGCCACGCTTTCGACGGTGGCAAGGGGCTGCAAAGTGAGGGGATGCACGCACTCCAAATACTGCCAAGTCAAATCCGGGGCCGCCGCCCGCGCCACCGCCCCCAACGCCGCCGCATCCCGTTCGCCCTGGGCAAATTCGGTCGCGGCCCGCTGCAACGCTCCGTACACTTGGGGGGCGATCGCTCGTTGGGCCGGGGTTAGGTAGGCATTGCGGGAACTGCAGGCCAAACCATCTGCCTCCCGCACCGTCGGACAAATCTGCAAAGACAAGGGCAGGCTCAAATCCCGCACCAAGTGCCGCAAAATTGCCACCTGTTGACCGTCTTTTTGCCCAAAATAGACCCGCTGCGGCTGCACCAACTGCCACAGCTTGAGCACAATGGTGGCCACCCCCACAAAATGCCCGGGACGATGGGGGGCGCACAGGGTTTGCAAGAGGCGAGGGTCAGGATGCACTTGGCTGGTCACCGGCAACGCCGTGGGCGCAAACACCGCATCGATGCCGCAGCGCTCGCACAGCTCCAGGTCTGCCGTCAGGTTGCGCGGATACCGCTCCCAATCGTTCGTGGGGGCAAACTGCAACGGATTCACAAAATGCTGGCGATCGCCACCGGGTTTTCGGCCCGAGCCCGCCGCAACAGTGCCCCGTGGCCCCCATGGAGCGCCCCCATCGTCGGCACCAACCCCACCTCCCCCTGCGATCGCCGCCACTCGGCCAGGGCGATCGGCTCCGTAAACAACAGGGTCATGGCCGGCTCGGCAACGACAGCACTTCCACCCGCACCGTGGCCAGACCGGTCGCAATCATCTCCAGGGCCGGGCCGCCGCCTCCGTAATGTCCAGCAACCGATTGCCGTGGAAGGGCCCCCGGTCTTCTACCCGCAACACCGTCGAACGCCCATTCGCCACATTGGTAATGCGCAGGGTGGTGCCCAAGGGCAAGTAGGGATGGGCGGCATGAAAACTCTGGCGGGTGAGGGGACGACCCGTCGCCGTTGGCCGGCCGTACAGCCCGGGCCCGTACCATGATGCCAACCCCGCCAACACCCGCTTGGGTCGCCGGGGCGCTTGGGCCACCACCGGCCGCCGGGGCGCATTGACCACCGCCGTCAACGGAGGGGCATCCCCCAACAACCGCCGCAACAAATTCGCCATCTGCAAAGCATCCTGTTCGCGATCGCCCGTCGTGTTGGGCAATTGCACCCCATCTTCCAAAGCAATTTGCGCCCGATCGCCCAACCGCACCCAAAATACCCCATCTTGCCAAACCGCTTGCACCGTGTCCGCCGCCACACCGCTGCGGGCCAAGTCGGTCAGGGTCGCCGCCATCACCGCCCCCCGTTCCACCGGATCGGGCATTTGCCGCAATCCCGGCAACGTTTCGGGGCCCCTGGCCACATCCGTCTTGGCTTGACCCGATGGGCCCCCAACCTTCACATCGGAAACGCTTGTCCCGTTTTGATTGGCTACGGCAGGAGTTTTGTCGGCCGGCCCCAGGTACGTGACCACCGGCAGCCCCCGCAAAAAGACCGTCGCCGCCGAACGCTGGTTTTCGGTGTGGGGGATCACCCGCGATAAAGAATCTTGACCCACCCGCTGCATCCCCTGGGAACGGGTTTCTCCCACTTTCAACGAGGATGGCCGCGCCGCCGGTGCCGCCGCTTCCACCGTACCCTGTCCCCCCAAACCGGTTGGGGGTTGCCGCCGCCGATCGCAACCGCCACTACGGTTGCCGCAAGCTCCCATCTCAACCTGGGGATGGGAAGACGCTCTGGCGCCGGAAAGCCCCTGCCAAAGGTGTTGGCGATCCAATTTTCGGCCATACTCAACTGCGCATTTCTCGGGTTCGCCTGCCGTCCAGAACCGCCGCACTTACCACAATTTTGCAGTACATGCTTGCGGTTTTAAGAAAACGAACGTGCAAGATTTAGCAAGATAGGAACATTTGCCGATCCAGACCACCATACCATGCTTTTTTGATTAGGCAATGTTTCCTAGGGGGCTTCAACGCTGGCGGTAGCCGGCCACCTGTTGGGCCCGGGACAGGGCGCTGACGGCGGTTTCCCGGACGTAGCTGTCGATCGCTTCGGCGTGGTGGCTTCCTGCAAAACCGCGATCGCCGTTTCGTTGCCGATGCCCCCCAAAGCGTTGGCGATCGCCACGGCCAGGGCCGGGTTGTCGGTGGTCTGAAACGCCTGCACCAAAATTTCGGTGGCGGGCTCCCCCACTTCGCCCAACGCCATCACCGCCGCGATGTGCACCACCGGGTTGCTGTCGGTCAACGCGGCTTGCAATCCCTGCAATCCCACCGCCGGGAACGGGGTTGTGGGATGGTTGTTGGCCACCTGGGCCAACGCCTTGGCGCAACTGCTGCGCACCGTCGGATTGTCGCTGGTCTGCAAAATTTCCACCAACCGGGGTACCGTCGCCGCCCCGATCGCCCCCAACGCCTTGACCGCGGTCCGGCGATAGGCCACATCCACCGCATCCAAAACCGCCAACAGCCGCTCCACCACCGCCCCATCGGCGCGATCAGCCAAATCGGCCATGGCCCGCTCCCGCAAATGGGGATTCGGGTGTTGCAGCCGCTCAAACAAAGCCTCGATCGTGACTTCGGCGGTCTCGTCGGTCTGGGGATGGTCTGCGGCCATGGGTTGCCTCCTCAAAAACCAGGAACCCGGCCATTGTGGTTGCGGGCTGACCTCCCCGTCAAGCCCTGAAGATTCCGGAGGAATTTATCCGGATGCTTCAGGATTTCAGGCGGGCATCAACGCTTCGATTTCGCGCCTCAGTTCCGCCAACAATTGGTCTTGCCCTCCGGTCGGCACCGCCCCCAAGGTATGTTGCAACCCCTCCAGTTGCCGCCGTACCTCGTCGATCGCATCTTGCACCGGGCGCAACATTTGTTCTTGGGCTTGCACACTGCCCCAGGCCAGCGCCGCCAGCCGTTTACGCTCTTCCCATTGCCCTTCCAGTTGTTCCCATTCTTGCCGTTGTTGCTGCAATTCCTGTTGTTGCCGCTCCAAGGCTGCGCTTTGCTCCTGGGTCATGTTGCGCACCACCGCAATTTGCGATTCCAGTTTTTGCACTTCCTTGGCCAGTTGATTTTTCTGGTTTTCCATCTGCGCCAGGGCCGGGGTCAACAGTTGGGCGGGGTTGCCAAGGTCGCCGGCCCCCTGCCGCCGGGCCAAAACGTCCCGCTGGGCGCTTAAAACGCCTTCCCGTTGACGGAGGGTTTCCCGCTGGGGCATCAACGAGATTTCCAGCAATTTGTACTGCTCTTCGGCAAATTCTCGGCTGCTTTCCAGCTCAATGCGTTCAAACTCGTTGGCCCGATCGATCTGGCTCTGCAAATCCGCCAGTTCCCCTTCCAAGGCCGCCAATTCATCCTCTTGGGCATTGAGCCAGTTGAGGGATTTTTCGTATTCGACTTCGTAATGGGCGATCGCCGCGGTCAATTCCGCCATCGGCATGGCTTCCAAACGGGCCATTTCTTCGGCTTCCAGGGCCACCGTATTTCCCCCCAACGTGGCCACCGCTTGCCCGATGTGCCCCAACAATTCCTCGTAGGTTTGCAATTGTTGCCGCAATGCTGCAGCGTTGTTTTCTTGCACCTGCAACAGCAGTTGTTGCCCCTGCAACTGCACTTTGGCCTCGGCCCAACCCTGCTGGGCTTGCTGCCATGCCGTCCGTTTGCCCTGAACCGTGACCCCCAAAGTTGCCGCTTCTTGTTCTTTGTGCTGGGTCTCGCCCCGTAACCGTTCCAGGTTTTGCCAAAATTCCGTCAACAACTCCTGCCGTTGGGCCAACGTGCCAAACAACGCCTCGACCCCCTGCTGGAGACCGTCCACCGGCGGGGAGCATTCCTGCACCCGCCGTACCAACTCCCGCAAGGCGATCGCCCGGTCGGCATCCAAAGCGGCGCTCTGACCCGCCAAGTCGTTGTGCCGGGATTCCAAATCTTGCCGCCACTGCGCCAACTCTTCCCGTTCCCGCTCGATTTTGGCTTGCAGCGATTCGGCTTCTTGCCGGCGAATGTCCAAATTTTCGAGCTCTTGCTCCTTTTCCTCAAGCTCCAATTCCCGGCGATGCAGTTCTTGGCTTTGATAGTTTAGGGATTGTTTCCATTGTTCAATATCTTCTTCTCCCTGTTTGTATTTTTGCTCTAGCCGAGAGAAGTTTTGCAGTACCAAAACCAGCCGCCGCGAAGCATCCTGCAGGTTTTGCACCTGCTTGTTGTTGTTGATATCGGCAATCACCAACTGACCATCTTTCAAGTCTTTGGCTTGGTTGGGATCGGCAATGTTCAAGGTTTCGTCGTTGACGGCTTGCCAAGTATTTTCCGAGACGTTCTTGGCCAGCAAACGCACCTTGACGGTCGTGTTGAGCATCCCCGTCTGCTTGTTGAGTTCCGCTAGATACTGCACGCCCTGTTCTCTCCTAGTGCTTCCTAATCGATCGTGCGCCCATCGTGCGCTGGCACCGCTTTCTGCTAGACGGTCTTTGGCGATGACCGACTCCACCGCCGAGTCCGTCGCCCATTTCGCTTCCCTGACTTGGCTGGATTTTACACTCCCAACCATTATCCGCGAAAGTTTACCGGACGACGTAACTTCGATCGCCTCTTCGCGGAAATTTTGGTTTTGGGGAGGGAGGCGCTAGCCACTACGGGGGCGATCGCGCGGATCGAGGGCATCCCGCAAACCATCGCCGACGAGGTTGAAACACAGCACCACCAACACCAAAGCCCGGCCGGGGCCGCCACGGCCCAGGGTTGCAACACCAACACCGAGGCATTGGTGGCGGCCGAAAGCATGTTGCCCCAGGAGGGATCGGGGGGCTGAATCCCCAACCCAATCAGGCTGAGGGTGGCCTCGGCTTCCATGAACCCCGGAATGGCCCGAGTTGCGGAAATCGCCAGGTAGGAAGCGGTTTGCGGCAAAATGTGGCGCCAAATAATCCGCAACGGCGAAGCTCCGATCGCCTGGGCCGCCGCCACAAAGGGTTCTTCTTTAATGGCCAGCACCTGACCGCGTACCACCCGGGCCAAGCCAGCCCACCCCAACAACGAAATGATGGCGACGATGCCCACAAATCGTTGGGTGTTGGAAATTTCAACCGGCAACACGGCGGCCAAGGCCGCCAACAAATAAATGGTGGGCACCGACATGATGTTTTCCACCAGCCGCATGAGCACCGCATCGACCCACCCGCCTCGTCATACCCCGCCACCGCCCCCACCAAACCAGCCCAGGGTGTAGGATGATGACGGTGCCCACCACCCCCCACAAACAGGCTGACCCGGCCGCCGTACAACAACCGCGACAGGCGATCGTAGCCCTGATCGTCGGTGCCCAGCCAATACACCCGACCGGGCCCCACGGTGCCAAACAGGCGACCGCCAACCCCCAACCGAATCGGCGAAGGCTGGTCAAAATCTTCGATCAATGCCCGCTCTCCAGTGTTCAAATCGACCGGGCCCTGGCGGGTTGGGTAAACGTGGGGGCCCACCCATTGCCCTTGGCGATCGCGCCAATAAACCCGGCTGGGGGGCAACATAGCACTGTCCTTGAGGGCATCGGTGGGGCCGTAGGGGGCCAAAAAACCGGCAAACAGCACCACGACGTACAACCCCGCCAAGGCGATCGCCCCCAACCGAGCCATGGGATTCTGCCAGAGCCGTTGCGGCCAACCCGTTGCCTGCTGCTTCACCCGCGGTTCTCCCTAAGAACCCCGCAGGGCTTTGCCAAAATTGCTGCGGTAACTCTTGCTGATTATCAACAACGGCGGCCACAGCAACGCCAAAAACAGCCGGGTCAAAATATCCCGGTTAAACGTTGTTTGGTTGAAGCCGCCCAAAAATTTCCAGATGCCCAGCAGGTACACCCCCAAAAGGACAAAACCGGCAATGTTGATCCACCACATGGTTCTTCGCGACAACCCTACCGCTCAGTATACCCCCCGCCCCCCTTTTCAGAATTGTGGCCAAGGGCTATGCAAATGGTGTAGAATGCTCGTCTAGCGTTTTCGGGATGTAGCGCAGCTTGGTAGCGCACCTCGTTCGGGACGAGGGGGCCGTAGGTTCAAATCCTATCATCCCGATTTTTGGTTTGTTTGTCTGTAGCCTGTTTTGTCGCCAGAATCTGGAGCGGCAAAAGGGTTGGTGGAGAGGGTGCAGGGGTTCCACCCCTGCTGGGGGTTGTGCCCCCACCCCCCGTTTCCCGCCTATGTCCGAATTCACCTGAATACAGCTAGGACTTACCCAAATGCGATCGAAAACCCTGACTCGAATTGGGGTGTAGCCCCCCTTGAGGGCAGAGCCCTCAAACTCCCTTCTCACAGCACTGCCCCAATCAAAATACGTATATTCATTTCAAATGTGTTTGCGACAATCTTTCCCTCACCCCCAGCCCCTCTCCCCGCTGGGAGAGGGGAGTAAAGGCAATCAAAACAATCGCTAGTGCGCCATCCTTAATCAAAATGACTATAAGTCCTGTAAGAATGAGACGTTTTTCCTGCCCAACAAAAGTCCAATAAAAACCAGTGCGGGGGGCTTCGCCCCTGCGACCCGATCTGTTTTATCTCATCGCTATGCAAAACAGCCATAACTCAGACCTACGATCCTGCGTGTTTGGGGTTTGCGGGCAGGCAAGTTGTGGCCAAATTGAGGGGAAGGATTTGGGTCGGCAAGCATGGAAAACGCAGGAAGTGTAGCCGCTTTGGATGGGGTGTTGGCGGCGTTGCGGCAGCATTGGGGTTACGGGGAGTTTCGATCGCCCCAGGGGGAAATTGTGGCCAACCTGCTGCAGCACCGGGACAGCCTGGTGGTGATGGCGACGGGGGGTGGCAAATCGATTTGTTTCAGTTGCCGGCGTTGTTGAAGTCGGGGTTAACCTTGGTGGTTTCGCCCCTTTTGGCGTTGATCGAAGACCAGGTGGCCGATCTGAAAAAGCGGGGGTTGCCGGCGGAGCGGTTGCACAGTGCCTTGCACCGTCGGGAACGGCAGCAAATTTTGGCGAATTTGGCCGCCTATCGCCTGGTGTACCTGTCGCCGGAAACCCTGCTGACGTCCACCGGTTTGGGAGCGGTTGTTGGCGCCGGAAGTGGTGGTCAGCGGGTTGATGTTG
>JAAUUG010000137.1 GCA_012031195.1 Oscillatoriales cyanobacterium SM2_1_8 | reverse complement strand
TGACGGTGAAGGCGGCGGCATTTACCCAAAGCGCCCGTCAGAAAATTGAAGGGGCGGGCGGCACCTGCACCTTGGTGGACAAATACGGTACCGTGGTCGCCGAGACGGCCAACTAGGGCGGATTTATAGCTATATTCGGGTAGGTTCGGACATTGCAGGATAAGGGGATTTGGGGTCTACGCCGTTCGGCTGAGCGCTTACGCCGAAGCTCCCAGCCAGGGGTTTCAACCCTGCACCCCGTTCTAACCAAGTTGTGTACAGCTATAGAAAGTAGCCAACAACCGGCAAGGCGAGGGCCGTAGGCTTGCGTTAAGCTGGAGGGTAGTGCAACGAGAGCAGAGAGGTTGATGTGGTAGCTGGCAGTCGCGGAAAAGCCCCCAGCGCGGGCGAAACGTTTATGCAGATGGCTTTGGGCGCAGGTTTGCGCGATCGCCTGCTGGTCACCGTTGGCATTTTGATGTTTTTGCGGTTGGGAATCTACCTGCCGTTGCCGGGGGTCAACCGCCAAATTTTTCCAGCATCGTCCGTGATAACTCCATTGTGAGTTTTCTCGACATTTTTCGGGGGGGGGCCTGTCGCTGTTGGGGATTTTTGCCCTGGGGATTTTGCCTTTTATCAACGCTTCGATCATTTTGCAATTGATGACGGCGGCGCTCCCTTCCCTCGAAAACCTGCAAAAAAATGAGGGCGAAGCGGGGAGGCGAAAAATATCGCAATACACCCGCTATGTGGCCCTGGGTTGGGCACTTTTGCAGAGTTTTGGGATTGCGGTTTGGGTGCAGGGCACCGGAGCGGTGACGGAACCGGGTCTGCGCTTTGTGCTGGAAACGATGCTGGCGTTGTCGGCGGGCTCGATGTTTGTGATGTGGGCGGGGGAACTCATCACCGAAAGGGGGTGGCAACGGCGCTTCCCTGCTGATTTTCACCAACATTGTGGCGAACTTGCCCCGATCGCTGGGAAACACCCTGGCCCTGGCCCAGCAAGATACTTCCCGGGTGGCGGGGGTGGTGGTGCTGTTGTTGGTGTTTCTGGTGACCATTGTCGGGATTGTGTTTGTGCAGGAGGGCACCCGCCGCATTCCCATTGTGTACGCCAAGCGGCAGGTGGGGCGCAAGCTGTACCGAGAGCAATCCAGTTATTTGCCCCTGCGGTTGAATCAGGGGGGGGTGATGCCGATCATTTTTGCGTCGTCGGTGCTGATTTTGCCCTCGTTTCTGGCCCAGGTGTCGGGGGTGCCGTTGCTGGATCGGATTGCCGGCCAGTATTTGGCGCCCAATTCTTGGGGGTATGTGGCGCTGTATTTGGTGTTGATTGTGGCGTTTAGCTTCTTCTATTCGTCGTTGGTGATCGACCCGGTGGATTTGGCGCAAAACCTGAAGAAGGGCGGTGCCAGCATTCCCGGCATTCGACCGGGTACGGCTACCTCCAAGTACATTTCGGCCATTTTGAGCCGCCTGACTTTTTTGGGTGCGGTGTTTTTGGGGGTGGTGGCGGTGCTGCCGTCGGCGGTGGAACGGGCCACCGGGGTCACCACATTTAGTGGGATTGGGGCCACCTCTTTGCTGATTTTGGTGGGGGTGGCGATCGAAACCTCCAAGCAGATTCAAACCTACGTAATTTCGCAACGCTACGAAGGCATGGTGAAGCAGTAATGCACAGAGTGATTTTGATGGGGCCTCCGGGGGCGGGCAAGGGCACCCAAGGGGAGGTTTTGGCTCAAGAGTGGCAGGTACCCCGCATTGCGCCGGGGGACATTTTTCGCGCGGAAATCAAAAACAATACGCCTTTGGGACAGAAGGTAAAAGCCTACAGCGATGCGGGGCTGCTGGTGCCCGATGAGGTGGTGATTGAGGTGATGCGCGATCGCCTAGCCCGGGAGGATGCCCAACGGGGTTGGGTGTTGGACGGTTTTCCCCGAACGGTGCCCCAAGCCGAAGCCTTGGCGGCGTTGCTGCAAGAGATTCACCAACCGTGCGATCGGGTCATCAACCTGACGGTGCCGGAAGCGATCTTGTTGGCGCGGCTCAAGCAACGGGCGGTGGAGCTAGGCCGGGCGGACGATACCGAGGAGGTGATCCAAGCTCGCTTGACGGAATACCATCAAAAAACGTTTCCGCTGCTGGAATTTTACGGCGACCAAGTGAACCATGTGGACGGTACGCCCCCGATGGCTGAGGTGACCCAAGCGCTGCGGTCAGCTGTTGGCTAAATCTCAGGAATTATCAAAGCATCCCCCGTTTAGGGGGATTTTTTGGTCCAAGACATATAGTCATTTCAAATGTGTTTGCGACAATCTTGCCCTCACCCCAGCCCCTCTCCCAGCGAGGGAGATGGGAGTAAAGGCAATCAAAACAACCGTAGTCGTACCACTTTTAATTAAATTAACTATATTTTCTTGACGTGAGTTCGATCGCGAGGATTTGACTGAGGGGGCTGCCCCGGCGAGATGGTCTATTTACCCTAAGCCCTGTTTCACGAAGGGGAACCAGAGGGATGTTGACTCCCTCTCCCCGGCTTATGAGGGTGGTCTGAGCGCAGCCGAAGACCAGAGCGGGGAGATCCAAGCTCAGGGGGACAGGATTTTCCCTTGGAGGGAAGCCGCGAGCAGGGTCATGGGGTGAAACACCGGCAGTCCTTGTGCTCCCAGGTGTTTGCGCAATTGCAGGATGCACCCGACGTTGGCCGAGGCGATCGCTTGGGCGCCGGTGGCGGTCAAGTTCTGGGCTTTTTGGCGGCCCAAGTCGGCGGAGACCGTTGGTTGCAAGATGTTGTAAATGCCAGCGCTGCCACAACAGAGGGCGGCATCGACGGGCTCTCGGAGTTCCACCCCCGGGATTTGGCGCAGGAGTCGCCGTGGCTGCAAACTGATTTTTTGCCCGTGCAGCATATGGCAAGCGTCTTGATAGGCGATCGCCAGCGGTTGGGCGGCAATGGGATGCAGCGGGACATCCCAGCCAACTTCATCCAAAAACTCTTGGACATCGCGCACCCGAGTGGCAAAGGTTTGGGCCCGTTCCCGGTATTGGGGATCGTCCTGCAACAGGTGGCCGTATTCCTTGAGGGTATGGCCGCAGCCCGAAGCATTGGTCAACACAAAATCCACGCCCGCGGCCGTAAACACGTCGATGGTGCGACGGGCCAGGTCTTGGGCCTGGGTTTCTTGCCCTTGGTGGTGCGACAAAGCCCCACAACAACCGGCCAGGGGGGGGCACCACCACTTCACAGCCGGCGGCCGTCAACACCGCAACCGTATCGGCGTTCACCTCGGGCAAAAAGACCCGCTGCACGCAACCGGCCACCAACCCCACCCGAAACCGGGGTTTGCCTTGGGCTGGGCTGACTTCCGGCAGGCGATCGAGGAAGGAATCGGCGGAAAGGGGAGGCAACAGGCTTTCCATGGCGGCGAGGGGAGCCGGCAGCCAGCGTTGGAAGCGTCCTTGCAGTCCCAATTTTTGATAGGGCCAAACCGCTGCCAACAGGGCGCGCAAACGTTGCGGGTAAGGAAATACCGTGAAAATCAGTTGGCGCAACCAGGCCATGGGGCCCGATCGCCCGTAGTTCCGTTCAATTTGAGGGCGCATCGCTCCAATCAGGCGATCGTAGCGCACGCCGCTGGGGCAGGTGGTCACGCAGGCGAGGCACCCCAAACAGGAATCAAAGTGGCTCACGGTGGCTTCACTCAGGGGAATTTCGCCTTGGCCAAGGGCATTCATCAGGTAAATGCGGCCCCGGGGGGAGTCGGTTTCCAAGCCAATGGCGCGGTAGCTGGGGCACGTCGCCAAGCAAAACCCACAATGCACGCAGGCATCCATCAACTCTTGGGCGGGGGGGTGACGGTCGTCAAAGGGCACCACAAACACATCCAGTAAAGGTCTGCTGCTATTGTAGTGGCGGGTCTTGGGGAAACGCGGTGGAGAGAGGTTTGCTGTGGCTGCCCCTGCTGGGGGTGTTGATCGGGTTGGTCGTCGCCGGTCGCCGGCAGTGGCAACAGGTCGAAGCCTATCGCCAATGGTCGGCGACGATGGAGCGCCACAAATACGATCTGTACGGGGTGTTGGGTCAACAAGGCGATCGCCTGTGGTGGGGGAAACCCTGGCGGGGCGAGGTTGCGCCCGATCATTTCAGACCATCGAGCGGGGGGCGATCGCCCAGGTTGGGTGGGTGATGAATGGCGAAGTGGGGGAAAATCCACCGGCGGTGCTGCCGTCGCTCCGGACCCTGGCTTTGCGGCTGGTGTTTCGCGACGGTACCCATCAAGATTTGGAGTTCACCGCCGCCAATCCGGAAATTGCCCAGGGTTGGTTTCGCTTCTTGCAAACCTGGGTCAAGCTATACTAGAGCCCCGATCTGGCTTTGCCCATGGAGACTGCTCCCCTTCAACGCCTGTTTCAATACAGCCGCCGCTACCGCGATCTCACCAACCAGGCGATCGTCTGTTCCATTCTGAACAAAATTTTTGATTTGGCTCCTCCGGCCCTAATTGGGCTGGCGGTGGATACGGTGGTGCGCCGCGAAGAGGCTTGGTTGGGAGGGGGGGGCGCCATTCCCCCAGAACGGCAATTGATTTTCTTGTCGTTGTTCAGCGCGGTGGTGTGGGCCCTCGAATCGGGGTTTGAGTATGCCTATGCCCGCCTCTGGCGCAACCTGGCGCAAAACATTCAACACGACCTCCGGTTGGATGCCTACAGCCACCTTCAGGAATTGGAAATGGCGTTTTTTGAAGAACGCAGCACGGGCGGTTTGATGTCCATTCTCAGCGATGACATCAATCAGTTGGAACGCTTCTTGGATGGGGGAGCCAACGAGGTGTTGCAGGTGTTGACCACGGTTTTGGTGGTGGGGGAGCATTTCTGGTGATGGCGCCGGGGCCGGCCGTTTGGGCCATGGTGCCCATGCCTCTGATTTTGGTGGGCTCGGTTCGGTTTCAGCAGTGGTTGGCGCCACGCTACACCGCCGTGCGCGAGAAGGTTGGGCTCCTCAACGGGCAGTTGGCCAACAATTTGGGGGGCATCGCCACCATCAAAAGTTTTGCGACCGAAGACTACGAATGCGATCGCATCCGCCGGTACAGCGATCGCTACCGCCACAGCAACCAGCACGCGATCGCCTTGGCGGCGGCCTATGTCCCCCTTATCCGTATTTTGGTGTTTGTGGGATTCATCGCCATTCTGTTGTTGGGAGGCTTGGTCGCCCTCCGGGGGGAAATTGCCGTGGGCACCTACAGCGTGATGGTATTTCTCACCCAGCGGTTGTTGTGGCCCCTCACGCGCCTGGGGGAAACCCTCGACCAATATCAGCGGGCCATGGCTTCGACCCGGCGGGTGTTTCAGTTGTTGGGCACCCCCGTCCAAATTCATCCGGGCGATCGCCAAGCGCAGGATCCGCGGGGGGAAGTGCGGTTTCTCAACGTCAACTTTGCCTATCAATCCGGCTACCCTGTCCTCGAAAAACTGGATTTGCGGGTACCGGCGGGCAGCACCGTTGGCGTGGTGGGCCCCACCGGCTCCGGCAAAAGCACCCTGGTCAAACTCCTGTTGCGCCTCTACGAAACCGAAACCGGCACGATTTTGCTGGACGGCCAAGACATTCGCACCCTCGACCTGCGATCGCTGCGGCAGACCATGGCCTGGGTCAGCCAAGATGTGTTCTTGTTCCACGGTACCGTTGCCGAAAACATCGCCTACGGCCGTTTTGATGCGACCCCCACCGACATCGAACGGGCAGCCAAAGCGGCGGAAGCTCACAACTTTATTGTGGGTTTGCCCCAGGGGTACGACACCATCATCGGCGAACGGGGGCAAAAACTGTCGGGGGGACAACGGCAACGGCTGGCGATCGCCCGGGCGGTACTCAAAGATGCCCCGGTCTTGATTCTGGACGAAGCGACTTCGGCGGTGGACAACGAAACCGAGCTGGCCATTCAGCGATCGCTGGAAAAAATCACCGCCGAGCGCACCACCATTGCGATCGCCCATCGGTTGTCCACCGTCCGCCATGCCGATTGCATCTACGTGATGGAAGCCGGTCGCATTACCGAAAAGGGCACCCACGAAGAACTGCTGAGTTTGGGGGGCACCTACGCCAACCTCTGGCACGTCCAAACCGGCGATCGCATTTTGAGCGCTTAGCAGGTGTGAAGGAGCCAGAAAACTCCGGTTCCCCTTCTCCCGACTTGGGAGAAGGGGTTAGGGGATGAGGGAGCCCAAAAGCGCTGAACCCATGCCCCTGAAGATCCCCAGGCTTCAGATGGGCGGCAACGCCAGCACAAACCGGGTGGCGGTGGGCACCAACGCCGTGTTGGTGTTCCCCAAGTCGTTAAGGGCGACCCCATCCAACACGGCCACATCGATCGCGTTGGCGATCGCCCCGTTGCTCCCCAGGGTGGCAATGGCGATGCGGGCCGGTGCCCCGCTGGCGGCGCTGCTGTAAATGGCGGCGACTTTGCCGGTGGTGCCCAAGTTGAGACCAAGGCCGGTCAAGCCCGCCGCGTTGTTGGCAAAAAGACCGGCACCGTTCAACACCAGGATGTTGGCATTGCCGATCGCCGCATTGGCAGCACTCACAAAGGCGGCCACGGATTCGGTGGCGACCCCCCGGAAGGCCCCAAGGGCATTTTCGGACGTGAAGTCCAACAGCCCGTTGCCAAAACCGGTGAGGGTATCCAAACCGTTGGTGGTGGCGGTCTCAAAGCGGAAGGTGTCCAACACCCCGGTACCGATCAACACGTCGTCGCCGGAGCCCCCCACCAAGGTGTTGTTGCCGGCTCCCCCCATCACCGAATCGTTGCCAAAACCGCCGCTCAGGCTGTCGTTGCCTTCGCCTCCCAACAGGGTATCGTTGCCGGCGCCCCCATCCAACACGTCGTTGCCCTGGCCGCCGTCCAAGGAGTCGTCCCCATCGCCCCCAAACAAAAAGTCGCTGCCCTCGTTGCCAAACAGGGTGTCGTTGCCCCCCAATCCTTCGATCGTGTCGTTGCCCCCCCGCCCAAAAATCAAATCCCCAAAGGGCGTGGCGATCAGGGTGTTGGCGGAATTGGCCGGGCCGTTGGCGTTGGCTTCCCCCGTCACCGATGTGGTGGGCACCAGGGCCCCGATGCGATCGCCTTGGGGGCCATCGTTGATCCCGGTATTGATCCGGTTGCCCACGGAAATGACCGGGGCCGGGGGCTGGATTTGGGGCACCAGGTTCGGGGTAAAGCTCGTGGGGCCGATCCGGCTGGCATCGGTGTTGAGCAGGGTCGCCAACAGTTGCCCGCTGCTGCTCCGCACCAAGGTGTTGAGTCCCGATTGGGTCAGGGTCACCGCGTTGGCCCCGGTGCCGGGGGCGGTCAACGAGCCGCTCAAACCCAGAAAGTCTTGGGTCGGGTTGAAATCGGTGACCGTGAGGTGCCCCCCCTTCCAACACCAACACATCCAAACCGTTGCCGCCGCTAACGGTGTCGTTGCCGGAGCCGCCAAAAATCACGTCGTTGCCGTCGTTGCCCTCCAGCAAATCATCCCCCTTCGCCGCCAAACAGAATGTCGTCCCCTTCGTTCCCCTGGATGGAGTCGTTGCCCGCCAACCCTTCGATGGTGTCGTTGCCGCCGCGACCAAAAATCAAATCGCCAAAGGGCGTGGCAATCAGGGTATTGGCGGAATTGGCTAAGCCGTTGGCGTTGGCCTGACCGGTGACCGGGGTGGTGGGCACCAAAGCCCCGAGGCGATGCCCAGGGGGCCATCCCCCCCACTTGAGGTTGATGCGGTTGCCCACGGTGATGGGCAAGACCGGCGGGGTGGGCGGGACGATGGGGCGGGGTCA
>JAAUUG010000136.1 GCA_012031195.1 Oscillatoriales cyanobacterium SM2_1_8 | reverse complement strand
CGCCCGCCCGGCCCGTAATGCCCGAAAGATGGGGAACGCCGAGCCAATCGCCGCCGGTGACCTCCCTGCGGTCAAAGGCTAAGGGCCAGCTTTGGGTTGTTTGGCTGAAACGGTTGCGGTTTGTTTCGGGGTTGGCGGCCGTCTTGGCCACAGCCGGCGCTTTGGGGGTATACAGCCTGACCGATCGCACCCGAAAGGATTGGAATGCTGGCCGCGAAAAACTCGACACCCTGCGTCGCCAAGAACGCCAGTTGACCGCCACCCTCAGCGAATTGGACAACCAGCAAACCAGCCGGTTGTACGACCAACCGGGCGATCGCCAACGGGTGAAACCGACCACCGCCGTTTTTACCGAAGTCGCTCCGTTGCGGCCGGAAACCGTGATCCCGGCCCCGCCGCCCCCCGGCCCCCCAGCCCAACCTTTAGGGTATTAACTGGGTTATTAACTGGGGTTATTTGGATGATTCAAATCCCCCGCAGGGTTTTGGTGCCAGTCATCCCTCAAAGACCAGTCACCAAAATAACCCCACCGGTTCATTAAACCTGGCTTAAGCTTGGCGGGAAACCAGTTTCTCGGCATAAACTTGGGTCTGGTGCAGCAGTTGATGGCGGCTATCGTCCCATCGCTGATTGTCCCCCCGCTCGGCCAGGGTTGGCACCAGTTTACGTGCCTGCAAAGCCATGTGCACCTGCAAATGGGCCACGTAATCGCTCATGGCCTCCTGCATTTCCCGATTCATCCCACTGCTGAAACCATTGTTGAAACCATTGCTTACAGACCCCTGGCCCATCGCCTTGCTTCCCGTCACCGCTGGGTTGCAAGCCTGAAAGTTCGTTTCCTGAGCGCTGCCGAAGTTCATGTTCATGGTTGTCAACATCCCATTCCAAAGTTTACTGAGAATTTTACGGGGAACTTTTTGCGGGTTGTGCCCCAAGCTCACGCCAAAGCACCCAGAAGCTAGACTCAAGTTTGCGGGAACTCCCGGCTCAAAAGTATACTCAAGAAGTTCAAGAAAGCAAAAGCCAGAGAAATCACCCAAAGAATCCCTGTGAGAATCAAAGTGAATCTTAAGTTTTGCGAGGCTTGGGTTTGGTGAGACTTGAGTTTAATGAGACTTGAGATTACAGGTTTGTTCTGGACTTTACACTTTGGGCTTTTAGCACTGGTTTTTTGGCACTCAGCTTTTGGCACTGGCCCTTTCGCACTGGACTCTATTGGTACTGGGCTTTTGTTACAAGGAAAAGGGTATTTGCTTCTGTGAAGGTAGCATGGTCTCCCCAGGATGTATCCCATTTGCAAAAAACCGTAACGTTCGATCGCAAAAACCGAGGAGGGGCGTGCTTAAGGCTAAACTGTTTACGGTTTAATTGGTGGGTGGGCATGGTTGTGGCGGTGTGGCAACAGCGGTGGCGTCTGGTGATGTTGGCGGCGGTTTTGACCGTTTCCTTGGGGTTGACGGGGTGCGTGACGCGGACGGCAGGGCTTTTGCCCTACAACGATCCCCGCGACGGCTACAGCTTTTTGTATCCGAACGGTTGGCAACCGGTGCAGGGGGCCAAGGGGCCAGACGTGGTGCTGCACGACATCATCGAGCCTTCGGAAAACGTATCGGTGGTGATTGGCAACCTGGAATCGGTCAAAGATTTAACCGAATTGGGCGGCGCCAGCGATGTTGGGTTGCGGCTGCAAAGCAAAGTAATTGCGGCTCCGGGCTCGGGCCGGACGGCGGAATTGTTGAACGCCGATCGCCGAGACCTGGAGGGCAAAACCTACTACCTTTTGGAATATGCGATCGCCCTGAGTTCTGGCAGCCGTCGCCACGATTTGGTCAGCGTGGGCACCAGCCGGGGCAAGCTCTATACCCTCAGCGTATCGACCTCCGAGGGGCGCTGGCCCAAGGTGCGGGATTTGTTTTACCGCGTCGCCAATTCTTTCTCCCTATCTTGACCCCCCAAGCATTTTTCCCTGAGCACTTCTGGGGATTTTCTGGGCATTTCCTGGGCATGGCTGGAGGCACCCTCACTGCAAGAGACCCGTGGCACAAATTTTAATTGTGGACGACGATCCGACCCTGCGGATGACCTTGTCCCGGGTTCTCAAAAAACAGGGCTATGGCGTCACCACGGCCAGCGACGGCGAGGCGGGTTTGGCGGCGCGATCGCCCAACCAGCCTTCGTTGATCATTGCGATTGGATGATGCCCAAAATGGATGGCATCGAAGTGTGCCGGCGGGTCAAGGCCCTCGAAGAGCTCTCCAATTCCTACTTCATTTTGCTAACCTCGCGGGATGAAGTGGTGGATTTGGTGCAGGGGCTGGAAAGCGGGGCGGACGACTTTTTGGGCAAGCCCCCCAACTTGAGCGAGTTGCAGGCGCGGGTGCGGGCCGGTCTGCGGTTGCACCAGGCCAGCCGCGAGTTGCAAGAACGCACCCAACAACTGGAAAAAGAACTCAGCCAGGCCGCCGAGTACGTCAAATCCTTGTTGCCCGTGCCTTTGGTGGGGGGGGTCACCACCAACAGTTTCTTTTTGCCGTCGGCGGAGCTGGGGGGCGACTGTTTTGATTACTTTTGGTTGGACGATCGCCGCTTTGCCTTTTATTTGCTGGATGTATCGGGCCACGGGGTCGGTTCGGCCTTGCTGTCGGTTTCGGTCTTGAACCTGTTGCGCAGCCGGAGTTTGCGCCATGTTTCCGATGTGGCGGTGGATTTTGCCCAACCCGGCGACGTCTTGACCGCCCTCAACCACTATTTTCAGATGTCGGCCCACCGGGACATGTACTTCACCATGTGGTACGGCGTCTGGGAAGCGGATACCCGCCGGTTGCGCTACGGATGTGGGGGGCATCCACCGGCCGTGGCGATCGTTGGGGGACAGGGGCAAAAGCTGAAAGTACCGGGGGTGCCGATCGGCATGATGCCCGACCTGGATTACGAAACCGCCACGGTGTTTTTGCCGCCGGATGCCCGTCTTTACCTGTACAGCGACGGCATCTATGAAATCCCAAACGGCGAGGGGCAAATTTGGGGGTTGGATGCTTTGATGGCAACTTTGGTTCAGGCTTGCCAGACCCCCCATTCCCCCTTGGCGGCGGTCTTGGCCGCGACCAAACAATTGTTGCCCCCGGGGGAAGCGCCCGGAGATGATATATCTCTGTTGGAAATTATACTTTCGTAACAAAATTCGGCGATCGCGATCGCTGTGACCAGGCTAAAGGGAACTTAAACTAAGACCACAAGTGCGCAGTGGACACGGCTAGGAGCAGCAAAGCATCTTGAAGGAGGATGTAGGCTTGGGACACTTTGCACAAACGTTGCGCCAACTGGTTCTGTCTTTTGCGTCAGGCTCCGATCTGGCTTTTGCGGAAGCGGCCCAAGAGGTGCAGCGGGTATTTGCCGTGGATTGTTGTTCTATTTACAGCTATTTGCCCGCACCGTTGTCGTTGTTGTCGCGGGTGGCCGAAGCCGGGCATGTCGAGGCGCCGTTGGTGTTGACGGTGCGCCCCCATTCCTATTTGGAACGGACGTTGAGCAGCGACCAGCCTCTGTTGTTGGACAACGTGGCGCTGCAGGGGGGGCCCTTGTTGTATCCAGGGATGAAATCGGCGGCGTGCGTGCGCACAACCTATGGGGGCCGCAGCAACGGGGCGGTATTTTTAACCCAGCAGCAGCGGTTTCGGGCGTGGACGGAGCGCGAACATCTTGCTTTGACCACCATCGCTTCCCAGGTGGGAACCGCGTTGGCGCGGGATGGTTTGCAACAGGCGGAGCGCCAGCAGTGGGAGCAAGTTTTGGCCGAGAAGGATTGGTTGCAGCAGGAGGCGCGGTCGTGGCACCAGGCCCGCCGCCAATTGGAAGAGCACAACCGGTTGCTGGTCAAAATTACCGCTGGTTATCCGGCCGGAGCCATTTTGCAAGAGGTTTGCTGGTTGGGGGCAGCGCTGATGGGGGAACCCTGTGGGGCGGCGGTGCTGCGGTACGATCCGGCCGCCGAGTGTTTTCGGTACGGGGCGATCGCCAATTTGCCGGGGGCCTACGTGGCGGCGACCGAGGGTTACGGGTTGGAGCGGGAGGCTTCGCCGTGGTCGGAGGCGGCGCGGCACGAATGCTTTTTAACCTACGGCGATTTGCGGCAAGCGCCGTTGCAGGAATGGTATCGCTTGGCGGCTTTGGATTCGGGGTTTTATGCGTGTTGGAGCTTGCCGGTTTTCTCGGAATTTGGGGAACTGCTGGCGGCGATCGCCCTCCATCATCCGGTACCACGGTTGCCGGCCCCGGCGCTCCGCCAGTCGATCGAGGAATTGGCGTTTTTGGTGCGCACGGTCTTGGAACGCGATCGCCGACAGCAGCGGTGGCAAGCCGAAAAAGAGGCCGCCGAAGAGAGCAACCGCCGCAAAAGCCAGTTTTTGGCCCACATCAACCACGAGTTGCGCACCCCCCTCAACGCCATTGTGGGCTACACCCAACTGCTGTTGCAGGGGCCCTCTTTGCCCGAGGCGGAACGGTGGGAATACCTTGAGGCGATCGAGCGCAGCGGGCTGCACCTGCAAAACACCATCGACGATGTGTTGGAGTTGTCCAAAATCGAGTCGGGTCACCTCGATGTGCGGCACGAGCCTTTTTCGGTGCGGGACACCCTCGATCACCTCCTGACCATGTTTCGGGGGGTGGTCAAAGCCAAAGGTTTGGCGTTGCGGGCCACGGTGGCGCCCGATGTGCCCGATGCCCGGCTGGGGGACAGCGGCAAACTGTCGCAGGTTTTGGTCAATTTGCTGGGCAATGCGGTCAAGTTTACCGTGCAAGGGGAAGTCGCGTTGACGGTTGATTTGGGAACGGAAACCTCTGCGGTGAACTTTCAAGTTAGGGATACGGGGCCGGGCATCGCGCCAGCCGATCTGCCCAATTTGTTTGAGCCGTTTACGCAGACCCCTACGGGGCGGAAGACCTCCCGGAGCTCGGGCTTGGGGTTGGCCATCGCCCGTCAACTGACCGAACAGATGGGAGGCACCCTGCAGGTGGTCAGCACGGTGGGCCAGGGCACACAGTTTACGTTGCAAATTCCTTTGGAAATGGCGCCACCGCCGGCCGCCGAAGTCCTGGCGCCCAAACCGGAACCGGCCCTCAATACTGTGATCTCCCGGGTGATGATTGCCGACGATTGCCCCATCAGCCGTCAATTGCTGCGCAAAATGTTGACCCCTTTGGGGGTGGAAATTCAAGACGTGGCCAACGGACAGGCCGCCTTGGCGGTGTGGCAAACTTGGCAACCCCAGCTTATTTTGTTGGATTTGCAAATGCCGGATTTGGATGGCTACGCCACGGCTGCCGCCATTCGCCACCAACCACAAACCGTGTATCCGGTCATCATTGCCGTCAGCGCCAGCACTTTTGAGGGCAGCCGGGCCCGGGCGATCGCCGCCGGTTGCGATGAATTTGTCAGCAAGCCGTTTCGATTTGAGACCGTGCTAGCCGCCATTCGTCAACATTTGCTGCCGCCATCGGTGGACTTGACGACGCTGGATATGAAAGAATTGGCGACCGCGCTGCAGACCGCCGACCAATTGTGGGTACAATCCCTGCGGGATGCGGCGATTGTGGGCGACATCAAAGCCATGCAAAAAATTTTAACGATATTGCCTCCCCTGTCCCCCCGTTACCGCCAAATTCTGGGGGAACTGGTCGAGGATTTGCGGTTTGACTACCTGTTTGCGGTAGCCGATCGCGCCCTATCGTCCGCGACATCGTGATGGCGACTCCCAACCCGGCCAGCATTTTGGTGGTAGACGATACCCCAGCCAACTTGCAATTGCTGACGCGGTTGCTGACACGGAATCATTATGCGGTGCGCAGTGTCACCAGCGGTCGCATTGCCTTGGCGGTAATTCGGGCCAATCCGCCAAATTTGGTGTTGCTAGATGTCAACATGCCGGACTTGGACGGCTTTGCAGTGTGCTCTCAACTGAAACAAGACCCCCATACCCAGAAAATTCCCGTGATTTTTATCAGTGCCTACGACGACATTCACAGCAAATTGCAGGGATTTGCGGTGGGTGGCAACGATTACATCTCCAAACCCTTCCAGGTGCAGGAGGTGTTGGTGCGTGTGCGCAATCAACTCATCATTGCCGAGTTGCAGCATCAATTGGCGCGGCAAAATATGCTGTTGCAGTCCCAAAATGAACAATTGTTGCGGGAAGTGGCCGAACGTCAGGAAACGGAACGGCAGTTGCGGCAAGCGGTGCAGGAGTTGTCGCGGTTGGTCAACCTGGACGGGTTGACGGTGGTGGCCAACCGGCGGGCGTTCGATACCTATGTTTGCCAACAATGGCAAGATCTGGCCCAAAGCAATGCTCCTTTGGCTTTGATCTTGGGGGATGTGGACTTTTTCAAAGCTTACAACGATACCTACGGTCACCACGCGGGCGATCGCTGTTTGCAGGAAATTGCCCAATCCTTGGAAAAAGTGGGAAGGGATGGCATTGGCGATCGGGATTTTCTGGTGGCTCGCTACGGCGGCGAAGAATTTGTTTTGGTGTGGCCGAGGGCAACCGGCGTGCAAGCCCAAACCCTCGCCGAAACCTGCCGGCAGGCGGTCGTCGATCTGGCAATTCCCCACGAGACTTCGGAGGTGGCGCCAATGGTCACCGCTAGTTTTGGGGTGGCCAGCATTGTGCCCCGAGGCAACGATCCTTCTATTTTGTTTGCGATGGCCGACCAAGCCCTCTACGAGGCCAAAAATCGAGGTCGCAATCGGGTGTATGCGATCGGCTAAGTTGCGTTAATTTCTACTTTTAAGCCCTCCACTTTGTGACAACTCAGGTTGTCCATAACGATTCTCTGTTCAGGATGTATAGTCATTTTAATTAAAAGTGACACAGTTTTTCCTGCCCAACGAAAGTCCAATAGAACCAATACGGGGGCTTCGCCCCTGCGACCCTAACTGTCTTGTCTCATCGCTATGCAAAACAGCTATAGTCAATTTAATTAAGAATGCGCCTGTAAAAGATTGGCATTGACTTTCAAGTTCTTATCGAACAAGGGTTTGGGGTTGAAAAACTGTGTCAAAACTAAGTTGAATGACCATAACTTGGTTAGGACGGGGTGCAGGGGTTTCACCCTGCTTGGGGGCTATGCCCCCACCCCCCCTTTTACGCCCATGTCCGAACTTACCCGAATATAGCTATAAAACCAATACGGGAGCTGCGCCCCTGCGACCCGACCTATATCGAAACTCACCTGTCTTCCGAGGCGGACAAGAGTTGCTGAAGGTGGGCAACCAGCCGTTGGGCCGCGTGGCGATCGCCCGCGAGGTGAATCAGGCGATCGCGCAGGGACTGGAGGGCGATCGGGTCATGGCGCAGGCGATCGAGGACATCGGCAACTTGGTGGGGGGTGAGGTGTCCCCGCAATTCCGGCACCACTTCTTCGCCGGCCCAAATGTTGGGCCATGCCAATAGCCCCAACCGTCGAAAGGCAATCCAGTTGACCAAACGGGCGACGCCGCTGCCCACGCCGGGCAACCGGGCCAGCCAGCCGGAGAGACCGGGCCATGTCCGCATGGCATCCAGTTGGTTGCTGGGCAGCAACACCACAAAGGGCACCCCCAGGGCTGCCAGCTCAGCGGTGTTGGCCCCTACCGTGGTGACGGCAATGTGGGCCCGCTGCAACAATTCGCCGGCCGGAAAACGTGCGCTGCATGGTCACCACGGTGCCTTGGGGCGTGATCAGCGATCGCCCACGAGCTGAGCGGTGGTGCCGTACACCAAAGGCAAAGCGGGGTTGGCGGCGGTGGCGTAGGTGGG
>JAAUUG010000135.1 GCA_012031195.1 Oscillatoriales cyanobacterium SM2_1_8 | reverse complement strand
TCTGGGACTCGGTGGCCAGCGGCGAAGAAGCTTTGGCAATGATGGCCACCGGTCAGCCGGACTTGGCCCTGTGCGATATTCAGTTGGCCGGAGCCATGGACGGCGTGGCCCTTTCGGAAATTTTGCAGGAACGGTTTGACATTCCGGTGGTGTTTTTGACCGCCCATGCCGATGTGGTGACCTTGGAGCGGGCAAAGCGGGTGCAGCCCTTTGGGTACATTGTCAAGCCGTTTCAGGAAAAAGATTTGCATGTGTCCCTAGAGGTGGCGATCGCCCGCCACGAAGCGGAACAAAACTTGCGGGCGATCGCCACCAAAGATCGAGAGCTGCGGGAAATCAAGGCGCGGTTTCTGGGAACAGCGGTGCACGACATTCGCAACCCGTTGGCGACCATCGCCCTGGCCGCCGACATGTTGCGCCACTCGTTGGCCGGGGCAACCAGCGATCGCCAGGATCGGTATTTTCAACGGATTGAAAACAGCGTCGAATCCATTCGCACCTTGTTGGACGAAGTTTTGGATTTGAATCGGTTGGAGTCGGAACAACTGGCGTTTACGCCGGTGCCGGTGGACGTGGTGCGCCTGTGCGAAGCCCTGATCGAAGAAGTGCAGGAAAATGCAGGCGATCGCTATCGCCTCACGCTGTGCGCGCCCATTGCGTTGGATCCGATCGAACTGGACGAAGTGTTGATGCAACGGATTTTGAGCAATTTGCTATCCAATGCGGTCAAGTATTCGCCGGCGGGGGGGCCGGTCAACCTGGAATTAATTTGGGAGAGCGGGTGGCTGGTGTTGCAGGTGCGCGATCGGGGCATTGGCATCACCCCCGAGGCCCAAGAGAAAATTTTCCAAGCGTTTCAACGGGGCCCAACGTCGGCGACATTCCGGGCACGGGTTTGGGGTTGACCATTGTCAAAATGTGCGTGGACGTTTGCCAGGGGCAACTAACCTTGGCTTCGACGCCGGGGGAAGGCACAGAAATTACGGTGCGGTTGCCGGCTCCCTTGGCCAACCGACGGCAACGCAGTTGCGCCTAAGTCGCGCCCAAGTCTTGGTTACGGCGCTGCGGTCGTCAGCAATTGCTGGTAAGCGGCGATCGCCCGTTCCCCGTACTGTTCCCAACTCAGGGCGGTTTGGGCACGCTGGCGGGCATTTTGGCCCATTGCTTGACGGACATCGGGGTTTTCGTAGAGGTACAGGATTTTTTCCTTGAGGGCTTCCACATCGCGGATCGGCACGCAAAACCCGTCCACCCCATCCCGCACAACATCCGGCCCCCCGGTATGGGGGGTATGAATCACCGGCAACCCGCAGGCCATGGCTTGGGGAATCACCGCGCCAAAGCCATCTTGCACCGAGGGCAAGCAAAACACTGCGCATTGGTTGTACAGCGTCCGCAGTTGCGATTGGGGACGTTTGCCCCACACCCGTAGGCCCTGCCCGGCGACCCGAGCCAGAAAGGGTCGAATTTCCGGCAACACCTTGCCCACCAACCACAGTTCCGCCCGGGGAAGGTTCAACTCAGAAAACGCTTGCAACAGATAGGGGATGCCTTTTTGCAAACTCAAGTTGCCGCAAAACATCACCCGAAAGGGCACCGGTTCCGGTCGCGGCTCCGGATAAAAGTTTTGCAAAGAAACTCCCAGGGGCAAATAGAGCAGCTTGTGGGCCGGATAGCCCTTGGCCAAAAACGTTTGCCGGACAAACTCGCTGGGGACGGCGATCGCCGTGGTCTGGGCATACTCTTGCAATTCCTGGTCGATGGCTTGGGGGGAATTCGGCTCAAAGTGCAAGCCCCACCGGGCGTATTCCTCCGTCAAAATCGCCATTTGGTGTTGAATATGGCTGCTGCTGCGCTCCACCACCGTTTTCATGCCCAGGCGTTGGGCCTGCTGCAAAGAGGTCAAGCAGCCGCCGGCCCACCCCACCAACAAATCCCCCTCGGTCAAGTTTCGGGCCACCCAGGCATCAAATTGTTGCAGGCCAAAAGCAGATCGAAAACCGAGGCGACGGGTTAGCTCCACCGGCCAGAGCGATCGCACCCGTTGGCGATCGACCCCAAAATACGACGCTCCCCATGCCGGGTAACTGGTGAACAGGGTATGCAAAACGCCGTGTTGTTGCAGGGCGATCGCCAGCTGAAACCCATGGAACCGTCCGCAAACCGCGACCACCACTTGCAAGGGTTTTCTCCCTAGGTCGCCAGCAATTGCTGATAAATCGGGTTTGGGCAAGTTGGTGGTAGAACCTTCGCCCCGGTAACGTTTTTCGTAGAGATTGGAAAAAAACAGCGGTCGGTAAACGGGGCTGGTAAAAAACAGTCCACAACTTTGGCAGTTTTGAACCGCCACTACCCGAAACTTTCTGGCGACCGTATGCAATGCCGTGGAATGGCAGTGGGGACAGGTTCGCTGTTGTGTCGTCAGGGCTTCCAGAAAAAACTCGGCTTTGACCAAAAGCGACTGGGTCATGGTCTTGCTAAACTCACTTTGGTGATTATTATGCCGCAAATCGAGGTTTTGGACGCAGACCGGGCGCGTTGGGAGATAATGTACTGGATTCTTGCTAGAAACCCCCATGGCCGCCAAAACCCCCACCCCCACCCCGGAACCCAGTCCCGATCCTGCGGTCAAAGCCTCAGCAGCCAAGTCGAAAACCCCTGCTCCCTCGACCCTCGATCCTGAAAAAGCCAAAGCCCTCAACCTAATTCTTCAAAAAATCGAGAAAGACCACGGCAAAGGGGCGATCGTCCGGCTGGGGGATGCCAAAGGCATGGTGGTGGAAACGGTGCCCAGCGGTGCCTTGACCCTAGATTTGGCTATGGGCGGCGGCTTTCCCAAAGGTCGGGTGGTGGAAATTTACGGGCCCGAAAGTTCCGGCAAAACCACGGTGGCCCTCCACGCGATCGCCGAGGTGCAGAAACGGGGGGGCTGGCGGCCTTTGTCGATGCGGAACATGCCCTCGACCCCACCTATGCCGCCCGGTTGGGGGTAGACATTGACAATTTGCTGGTATCGCAGCCGGACAGCGGCGAAATGGCCCTGGAAATCGTCGATAACCTGGTGCGATCGATGGCGGTCGATATTGTGGTGGTGGATTCGGTGGCGGCGCTGGTGCCCAAATCGGAAATTTGAGGGGGAAATGGGGCGACTGCTGCCCATGGGGGCCCAAGCCCGTTTGATGAGCCAAGCCCTGCGCAAAATCACCGCCAACGTGGGCCGCTCCAACTGCATTGTGGTGTTTTTGAACCAGTTGCGCCAAAAAATTGGCGTTTCCTACGGTTCTCCGGAAACCACCACCGGCGGTACCGCCCTCAAATTTTATGCCTCGTTGCGGTTGGACATTCGCCGCATCCAAACCCTGAAAAAAGGCAGCGACGAATACGGCATTCGCGCCAAGGTTAAGGTGGCCAAAAACAAGGTGGCCCCCCCCTTTCGCATCGCCGAGTTTGACATCATCTTCGGCAAAGGCATTTCGTCGGCGGGATGCATTCTCGATTTGGCGGAAGAGATGAACGTGATCACCCGCAAAGGGGCGTGGTACAGCTACAAAGGGGAAAATTTGGCCCAGGGTCGCGACAACACCCTCATTCACATGGAGGCCAATCCGGCATTCGCCCAAGAAGTGGAGCAGCGGGTGCGCGAGCAATTGGCCTCTGGGGCGGCGGTTTCCGCCATGCGGGTGGCGGCCGATGCCAGCGAAGACGAAGAGGTCGAAGAATTTTAGGGTATGGGACGGTGGACCTCGTTGGCGGTGTATGCGGTCGGACGGTTGGCCCTGGCACCGGTGTCGGTGGGGGCGATCGCCACGGTGGTGTTTTTGTTGATGCGGTTGGCTCCCGGGGACCCGGTGGATGCGATTTTGGGGGGACGGGCCCCCGCCGCGGTAAAAGATGCCCTGCGCACCGAGTTGGGTCTATCCGGTTCCTTGTTTGAGCAATACCAGCGCTACATGGGGGCCCTGTTGCGGTTGGATTTGGGGGAATCCCTGAGCAGCCGGGGCCAAAAAGTGGCCGACATCGTGGCCACTTTGTTCCCCGCGACGGCCGAACTGGCCTTGGTGGCCCTGGTGTTGGCCTTGGCCATGGGGGTGACGTTGGGGGCGATCGCCGCCGGTCGGCCGGGTTCTTTTTGGGATGGGTTTTCGCGGTTGTTTGGGATCGTCTCCTATGCCCTGCCGTTGTTTTGGGTGGGGTTGTTGTTGCAGCTCACCCTGGCGGTGGGATGGGGGTGGTTTCCGGTGGGGGGACGATTTCCGGTGACGATGCCTTTGCCCCCCCGCCTCACCGGGCTGTTGACGGTGGATGCCCTGCTCAACGGTCGCTGGGTTGCTTTGGGGGCAGCGTTGCACCATTTGCTGTTGCCGGGGTTTTGTTTGGGGTTGGCGATCGCCGGGGTGTTTGAACGGGTGACCCGCATCAACCTGCAACAGGCGTTGCAATCGGATTATGTGGAAGCGGCGCGGGCCCGGGGGTTGCCGGAAAGCCGGATCGTCTGGCACCATGCCTTGCCCAATGCGGCCATCCCCATCGCGACGTTGGCCGGGTTGACCCTCGCGGGGTTGTTGGGGGGGGCCGTCCTGGCGGAAGTGACCTTTTCTTGGCCGGGGTTGGCGGGCAAATTGTTCGAGGCGATCGTCGGCCGGGACTATCCTTTGGTACAAGGGATTGTGGTGTTTTTGGCGGCGATCGTGGCCCTCAGCAGCTTGGCGGTGGACATTCTGGTGGCCATGGTTGACCCTCGTATCCGGTATTTCTAATGCGGTTGGATCGCCTCACCAACGAACGCTTGATCCGTTACCTGTTGTTGGCGGCGGTGGGATGGGCGATCGCCCAAGTGCTGAACTACTTTAGTTCGGTGCTGTCGATCTTCATCTTGGCCAGCATTTTGGCCTTTTTGCTGTCCGCTCCGGTCGAGGTTTTGACCCGATGGATGCCCCGGCCCACGGCGGCGATCGTGGTGTTTTTGGGAACGTTGCTCCTGGCCAGCGCCTTGGGGATTACGATCGGCTTGGCGATTGTGGCCCAAGCCCAACAATTGTGGATCGATGCGCCCCGTCAATTGGATTTGTTTTTGGCTTGGCTGGAACCCATCGGCGAATTTCTGAAGTCGCGGCGCTTGGAAATCAACATCGAGGCCCTCGAAGAGCAACTGCGTCAACAGGCCCTGCTGGTGCTCGAAGCCGGTTTTACCACCGCCCAAAGGCTGTTGCTGGGGTTCGTCGAAGCGATTTTGGTGGCTGTGGTGGCTTTTTTCATGTTGTTGGACGGGGAACGGCCATGGCAATGGTGCATTGGGCGGTTGCCCCCCAGCCTCCAAACCCGAGTGCCCCAGGCCATTCGGCAAAACTTTCTGGGTTTTTTCTGGGGCCGGTTTTTGCTCTCGGTATTTTTTGGGGTCAGTACCTTCGCGGTGTTGTTGGGGTTGGGGGTGCCCTACGCCCTGGTGCTGGCGGCGATTGCCGGTTTTTTTGATTTGATTCCCGGCATTGGCGCCACCTTGGGGATTGGTTTGGTGGCGTTCATGGCTTTGCCCCAGGGGATTTGGGTCAGCGGAGCCATTGTGCTGGGGTGCATCGTGCTGCAACAAATCGAAGAAAACCTGCTGATGCCCCGCATTATGCAAGGGTCGGTGAACCTCAACCCGGTGATATTGTTTTTGGCGCTGTTGGTGGGGGCCAAAATCGGCGGGTTGTTGGGTTTGTTTCTGGCCATTCCCCTCGCCGGTACCGTGGTCAACGTGTTGGGGATTACGGAAATGGGCAGCACCACGGAAGAGGCGGGTTAGCATAGACAAAAGGCATGGGGGCGGAGCGATGCGGGGCGGAATTCGGCTGGGCACGGTATGGGGCATTCCGTTGTTTGTCGATCCGTGGTGGGCCTTCATTCTGTTGGCTTTTGCTTGGGATTATGGACGGGGCTACCGCTCTTTAACTTCGCAGCCGGTTTTGTTTGGCTTTGGGGTCGCCTTGGCGTTGTTCGGCTCGTTGTTGGGGCACGAGCTGGCCCACAGCTTGACGGCCCGGCGCTGCGGCGCCAAGGTGCAGGCCATCTCCCTGTTTCCATTGCGGGCCATCACTTCCATCGAAGGGGAATTTACGCAGCCGGGGACGCTGTTTCAAGTGGCGATCGCCGGCCCCCTCTGGAATTTGACGGTTGGGATGCTGTTGGTGGGCGGAGCAGCGCTGTTGAGCGATGGGGGCATTTGGGCCGCCAGCGGCAACCTCAAACCCGACGAGTGGCAAGCGGCCCTGACCAACCTGGCCCAAAGTGTGGGTGCCGCTCGCACCCTGTTTAGCCTGATGGCCCTGCAGGTCGCGCAAGCCAACCTGTTGCTAGCTTTGATCAACCTGATTCCCGGTTTGCCGATGGACGGTGGCCATGCCCTCAAAGCTGCCATTTGGAAACTTTCCGGCGATCGCCTCGCGGGGGTACGGTGGTCGGCGGGCACCGGTCAAACCTTTGGTTTGCTGTTGTTGTTGTTGGGGTTGACGTTGTTTGTGTTGGGGGCGATCGGCGGCTTGTTGTTTGCCTTGATGGGGTTTTTCATCACCAGCAGCGCCCTGGCCAACCTGCAAACGGCCACGTTGCAACAAGCCTTGTACACGGTCACCGCCGAGGCCGCCATGACCCGCGACTTCCGGTTGCTGGATGCGGAAATGTCGTTGCGGCAATTTACCGACGACCATTTGGTGTTTTCGGAGCATACCCACGGCGGCCCCTTATTTTACGCCACCGCCAACGGGCGCGATCGCGGTCTGATCAACCCGGACAAGTTGCGCAGCATCGATCGCCATGTGTGGGAAAGCACCCCCCTCAGCGCTTTGGTGATCCCCACCGCCGAACTGATCTCGGTTCAACTCACCGATTTGCTGGCGACGGTGATTCAAAAACTGGAGCAGACCGGATTAAATCACCTCACGGTGTTGTCCCCCGTGGGTTCCATTGCCGGCGTGATCGATCGCGGCGACCTGTTGCGGGCCCTGGGGCGCAAATTGCAGTGGCGGATTCCGGAAGAAACCATTGCCCAAGCCAAGCGAGACGGCAAGTTCCCCCCCAACTTGCCCTGCTGGAATTGTTGGCTGCCCTCGAAGAAACCCCCAAGCCCTAAAACTCATCCCATCCATCCAGCCCCGAAGACATCACATAACTGGTCACGCTCGCTTCAAAAAAGTTGGCTTTGGTGTTGCCATCCTTCTTGGTGTCGGAAAACCGCTCCAGGTGGGCATAGGGGCTCTTGCTGTAGCGATCGCCCGCGTACAACGGCTCCAACCCAATCGCCCGCAAACGGATGTTGGCCAGGTATTTGGTGTACTGCTCGGTGCTGTCGGCAGTGATGCCCAAAATGCGATCGCCCACAATGTGGTTCGTCCATTGGCATTCGTGATGCACCGCCCGGTCAAACATGGCGTAGATGCGATCGCGATCGTGCGCAAACGTCGCCATGGCTTCCGGTACCAACTTTTGATACAGGCGGACGTGGCTCAATTCGTCCCGGTTGATCATCTTGAAAATGTCCGCCGAACCCGGCATCAGCATCCGTGAAGCCAAGTTGTAGAAAAAGATAAATCCATTGTAAAAGTACAACCCTTCGAGCAAATAATCCCCCACCAACGCCGTAAAGTAATTCTCGGCCGTCGGGTCGTCCACATAGGCTTGGTACATGGAAGCAATGTACTCGCAGCGCTCCTTCAGGATGCGATCGGTGCGCCAAAACCCATAAACCCCATCGCGGCGATCGCTTGGATGATGGTTTCAATCATGTACTGATAGCTCTGGTTGTGAAGCGCCTCTTGCGAGGTCTGCTCCGCCATGCACAAAGCCACTTCC
>JAAUUG010000134.1 GCA_012031195.1 Oscillatoriales cyanobacterium SM2_1_8 | reverse complement strand
TGCCACAGCCGGGTGAGGGACTGTTCCAGGCGATCGCGCCCAAGCTGCCCCGCGGCGATCGCGGCGACCACCGCTTCGATGGTTGCTTCGGGATCGGCCGGCATCAACAACACATCGCCCCCCGCCTGCAGCGCCGCCACCGCCAATTCCGCCTCCGACCGGTACGCCGTTGCCCCCGCCATCACCAGCGCATCCGTCACCACCAACCCGGTAAACCCCAGTTGTTGCCGCAGCACCTCCGTCACCAACACCGGCGAGGCCGTGGCGATCGCCCCATCCCATTGCGGCGCCAACACATGGGCCGTCATTACGCTGTCGGTACCGGCGGCGATCGCCCCTTGGAACGGCGGAAACTCCACCGCCGCAAACCGTTCGCGGGCCAAAGGCAACACCGGCAACGCCAAATGGGAATCCGTCGCCGTGTCCCCATGACCCGGAAAATGCTTGGCCGTCGTCAACACCGGATGGGAGCGCGCCCCCTGGATAAAATGGGCCACCAGCGGGGTCACCACCTCCGGGCGATCGCCAAAGGCCCGCACATCAATTACCGGGTTCCGGGGGTTGTTGTTGACATCGGCCACAGGCGCCAACAACCAATTGAGACCAATCGCCAACGCTTCCCGAGCCGTGATTTCCCCCATCCGGTAAGCCAACTGGCAAGCCAAAGGCCAATCCCGGGCCGCAATTTCCGCCAACGCCATCGGCGGTGGGAACCAGACCCCCCCCGCAAACCGCTGCCCGACCCCCTCCTCCACATCCGCCGCCACCAACAACGGCACCTCGGCCCACCCCTGCAACCGTTGCGTCCGGGCGTGAATTTCCAGGGCGCTGCCCCCCAACAGCAACACCCCCCCACCCCCAAATCCTCCACAAAATAGCGGAGCCGGGCGGTGGATGGCTCCCACTGGGGATAGGCAATCTGGCGATCGTAGCTGCAGCCCGAAGCCCGCACCACCACCAACTGCGCCACCTGCCGCGCCAACGGCAACCCTCTCCAGGGCGACAATTTCATGGATGCACCCAGCCCCCTCAAAATCCTAAAAATCGGTGGGCAAATCCTGACGGGTCATCGGCTGCAGCACTTCCACCCCCTCGCCCCCAAGCCATTCCAAAGGCTTGCCCTCCACGGCCAAAAACACCTTTGCTTCCGGGTCAAGGCTGGTCGCCGTATACAAGACCTGTACCAAGCGCCCCGTCATCGCGGCACTGCCCCCCCCCTTGCCCAAATGCGAACTAGATGATGCGACACTCCCCGCCTGGCCGTCACGCTCAAAATCTCCGTCGCCGGCGGCACCGCACTGTACAAATCGTTGGTCGGCGGCTCCCCCTTCAACGCATGCAAAGCACTGGCGATCGCCTCTTCGCCGCTTTTGGCAAACACCGCCACCGGCACCACCACAAAATCGTTGCTTTGCACATCGATCCAATAACTGCTGAGTTGCCGCTCCACCGGCCGGGTTGGGGGTTGTTGCCCCACGGTCGCCGGCTCCAGGATGCCCCCAACTTCAGGCTGCGGACTCGGCGACCGCAACGTTAGCCAAAACGCTGTCCCCACACCGGCGATCGCCGCCGTCGCCAACAAAGCCGCAAACGCTTTGCCGCCCAGGGCTGGAACTTTCATAGGTGCCTCCCCCATACCGCTCCCCACATTCTACGGCGCTCGACCCCCGACGGGAAAATTTGTTCCCACATCTTGACAATGCTGAGCTGCCAAGGCAGAATGTAATCCTGCAAATTTGAATTTGCGTTCTGGGTCTGTAGTTCAATCGGTTAGAGCACCGCCCTGTCACGGCGGAAGTTGCGGGTTCGAGCCCCGTCAGACCCGTTTTGTAGTTGTAAACAACTTGGTTAGGATGGGGTGCAGGGGTTTCACCCCTGGCTGGGGGCGCAGCCCCCAAAATCCCTTTTTTTTCGACGTCCGAACCTACCCGAATATAGCTATAGCCAAAAACTTAGCCAAATCGGAACCAAGACCTAAAGCCGCTAAATCGGGTTTGGAATCGGGTTTGGGAAGGTTTGCAAGAACGTAGTGGCGGCTTCGACGGTCAGGGGTTTGGCAAAGAAATAGCCTTGGCCGTAGTGGCACCCCATGGCCTGCAACTGGTCGCGTTCGGCCTTGGTTTCGATCCCTTCCGCCACCACGGTCAGGTCTAGGTTTTGGGCCAAGCTGATGATGATCTGGACGATTTCCAGCCGCTCCGGGTCGGCCAACATGCCGCGCACAAACGAGCTGTCGATTTTGAGGGTGGCAATGGGCAGCGTCTGCAGGCGGCTGAGGCAGGAATAGCCCGTACCAAAATCGTCAATGCAGAGTTTTACCCCCAAATTGGCCAACTGTTGCCACATGGCAATGTCGGCGCTCTCCAACTGAATAAAACTGCTTTCGGTGATTTCCAGTTTCAGGGCGCGGCTGGGCACCCCAAATTCTGCAAGCAAAGACTTGACCAGGGTATCGATGCCGCCCCGTCCGCATTGAATGGGAGAAATGTTGACGTTGACAAAGCCATCGCCAAACTCCGGCAAGCGATCGCGCCAGTCTTGCAATTGGCGGAGGGCCATGGTGAGGGCGAGGGTTCCCATCTCGGCAATCAGTTCGGTTTGTTCCGCCAACTCAATGAAGTCACCGGGGGGCACCATGCCCCGGGTTGGATGCTGCCAACGAATCAGGGATTCAAAACCCACCCACCGATTTTCGGCCAAATCAACGATGGGTTGGTAATGCAACAAAAACTCTTCCCGCTCGATCGCCAGCCGCAGGTCGTGCTCCAGTTGGCCCCGGGCGATCGCGGCCTCCTGCATAGCCGGCGTGAACACTTCGTAGCGGCGTTTGAGGTTGCGTTTGGCATAAAACGTCGCCGTATTCACCGAAGCCAAAACCTGTTCGGGGGTTTCGTAGCCCACCGCCCCCAGCGACACCCCGATCGTCGTGCGCACCGAGAGCCGATACCCCTCGATTTCATAGGGCGCATCCAACGCCTGCTGCACCGCTTTCACAAACAAGGAAATTTGGGATACCGCGTCGCCCCCGCTGAGCAATACCGTGAAACTGCCGGTGCCAAAGCAAGCCGCCGTGCCGTGGTGAAACGTGCATTCCTGCAACCGTTGCGCCGCCGCCGCCACCACCGCATCCGCCGTCAAAAAACCAAAATTGTCGGCGATCGCGTTCAGCCGTTGCAACTCGACGAACAGCACCGCGTAGTTATGAACCGACGTTTCGCGGCAGCGCTGGATTTCTTGCTGCAATTCCTGAATGAAATAGGTTCGGTTGGGCAACCCCGTCAACTTGTCGTGGAGCGCATCGTAGGCCAAAGCTTCTTGGGCCCGCTCCAACTGTTCACGGTTGCGGCGCTGTTCTTCCACCGACTTGAGGGTGCGCTCGATCGTGTGCTCCACATCCTGGGCGTCGATCGGCTTGGTTAAAAATCAAAAGCCCCCCGGTTCATGGCCAGGCGCACCTTTTGCAGATCGCCGTACGCCGAAATCACCACCGCCCGAAACAAAGCCTCTTCTTGCTTTTGCAGCTCCGCAAGCAGGGTGAGGCCGTCCATCTCCGGCATGTTGATATCGGTCAACACCATGTCGATTTGGGGCAGCTCCGCCAATTTCTGGAGGGCTTCCACCCCGTTTTGGGCAAAGAACAGCTCCCATTCCCCAGAGCGGGTGCGTTTCCGAAACAACTGCCGAAACAACCGCTCGATGGTCGGCTCGTCATCGACGACCAGAATATGCGCTGTCATGATCCCCTTGAGCCCACGTTGTCCCCTTCGTTGTCGGCGTGCACGGCCATACCCCGCCCTGTCTTACCAGATTTGGGCTCTGCCTCCATGTTATCTGCAACACAGAGCCTTGGGGTTTATGCCAAAGCCCGAACCAGGCGGGCGATCGCCTCCGACCAATCCCCGGGGGCGGTTTGCCGGAGGGGGAGGGCCGTAGGATACCAGCGCCGCACCAAATCATCGGTGGCCCAGCGCCAATCCCCATGGTAGGGCAACAGCAGGTAGAGGGGTTTGCCCAAAGCCCCCGCCAAATGGGCCGTGGCCGTATCCACCGCCACCACCGCATCCAACGCGGCGATCGCCCGGGCCGTCTGGGCAAAATCCGTGAGTTGGGGCGCCAAATCTTGGAGGGGGGGGTGGAGTCCCTGCAGGGCATCGGCTCCCACCTGCAAACTGTAGAACGTGTAGGGCAACTCCCACAACGGAGCCAAGGCCGTCAAGGGGCAAGACTTGCGGCGATACAAACGGCGATGGTCGGGATGTTCCCGGTACCCGGTGGCCCACACCACCCCAATTTTGGTTTGTCCGGCCAAGGGCAAGGGCGACGGCAACGGCAAATAGGGGGCCGGTGGAATGGGGGGATGGCCCAACGCCATCGGCACGCTCAGCAGGGGAATTTGGTAGGAAGCCACAGGCGGCGGCGCGGTATCGGGGGTACCGCCCAACAACGGCACCAAGGCTGGGGGCAACCACCAATGCTTCGAGGGCAACAGGGCTTGGTAACGGGCAAATTGCAAAATGTCGCCGTAACCCTGCTCTCCCCACACCAACAGGCGATCGGTGGGTTCCCCTTGCCAACGGGGGGCGGCAGAAGGACAGGCCGCCGCCTCCGGCAACCGCCAGCGCCATTCGTACTCCTGCCACGCCGTGTCCCACTCCCCCAACCCCAACAAACATTGGGCATAGCTCACATGGGCATTGGCATCCTGCGGCAGACGGGCGATCGCCCGTTCAAAACTCGCTTTGGCTTCCCCAAGGCGACCCAACAAGATCAAGGTATGGCCCCGATTCAGATGGGCTTTGCCGTAATCCGGTTGCAGCGCCAACGCTTGGGCAAAACAACCCAAGGCATACCCCAAAGCCGGCCACGTTTCGAGGTGGAGCCACGCCAAACCCAAACTGTTCCAGGCAATCGCCGTGCCCAAATGCCGTACCGCCTGCTCCCCCGCGGCGATCGCCCGTGGGGCTTCCCCCACCTCGTCCCACACCAAACACAAATTGTTCCAAACCGTACCCCAGCCGGGATGCCCTTGCACCGCCTGCCCCCAACACCGCAAAGCCCCGTGGCGATCGCCCTGGTCGTAGCATCGCCAACCCGCCGCCGCCCAATCCGTCACAACTTGTATTGCATCCGCCAAAAACCATGTACAATGGTAGGCCTTGCTTTTCGCGAAGTCGATGAACATTCAGGAAACCATTCGCTCGGTAGAAGCTGCTTACCTCAAAAGCGACCTGCCGGAAATTTATGTGGGCGACACCATCAAAGTAGGTGTACGCATCAAAGAAGGCAACAAAGAGCGGGTGCAGCCCTATGAAGGGGTGGTCATTGCCAAACACGGCAGCGGCATCAACAGCACCATTACGGTTCGCAAGGTGTTTCAGGGGGTGGGCGTGGAGCGGGTGTTTCTGCTGCACTCTCCCAAACTGGACGCCATCAAAGTGTTGCGCCGTGGCAAAGTGCGTCGGGCCAAACTGTACTACCTGCGGGATCTGGTCGGCAAGGCCACCCGGATCAAACAACGCTTCGATCGCCCCCTGTAGTCTTGGGCAAAGCCCTTGGTAGGCTCTTCCGCAGGGCGTAAAACAGGGAGCAGAGTTGTGGTAAGATCGGAAAACATGCGTCCTTAGTTCAGTTGGTAGAACGCAGGTCTCCAAAACCTGATGTCGAGGGTTCGAGTCCTTCAGGGCGCGCTTTTCCAAACTTACCCAGGGCTTATCCAAGGCTTGGCTAGGATTTGTGTCTAGGGTTTACATCCAAGAGTCACAGTGTCTCAAGCTCCAGTCAAATCCCATCCAAACCCAAATTTTCTGGGCAACCATGTGCTGGGCGCCAGGTATTTTGACCAATGTTTTGCCCAATTTTTTACCCGGTTGTTGATGGGCGGTTGCCCCCAACAATTTTCTGGGGACTCAGGTAGATGGGCAAACTGCCGTCATTTTCGCGCTGGGGGGATGCCGTTCCGAGGCCAAAGCATAGCTATATTCGGTTAGGCTCGGGCATCAAAAGAAAAGGGGGTTTGGGGGCTGCGCCTCCAACTGGGTTCACCCCTGCACCCCATCCTAATCAAGCTGTTTACAGCTGTAAAAGAGAACACGGCTCTGCAGGGAAATAGCCCCAAGCATCCAAGGGGAGAAACGTCGAGGGTCGGAGCAAGGGTGCGAAAATAAAGGGAACAGCATTGGAGATGGATATGGGGAGCGACAACACCAAACCGGGGTCGGAGGGGGCCGGCAAGCCCGACGGCAACAGCAAACTTGAAGGCAGCGACAACGCCTTCCACGCTTCGTTGCTGTCGCCGGATTTTCTGAAAGAAAGCCAGCAAGAATTGGCCAAAGTGGTTTGGCCAACCCGTCAGCAACTGTTCAGCGAATCGGTGGCCATCCTGTTGATGGTTGTGGTGGCGGCCACCTTGGTTTACCTGTTGGATGCCCTCTTTGGTTGGCTGGCGACCCGTCTGTTTGCTGTCTAACCGTTCACCCAAGCCTGCGATGTGCCTGCCATGATCGATACAAGCGAAGCGTTTTTGGATGAAATTCCCGAGGAGACCCCAACGTCGGAATCCCTGGGCGATCGCCCTATTCTTGGCGTCGAGGCAGGGGGGGGGGTAGCCCGGTGGTACGCCCTGCAGGTGGCTTCTGGATGCGAAAAGAAAGTCAAAGCGACCCTCGCCCAACGGATATTCATGTTGGATAGTCAGCGCAGCGAAGACTTCTTGCGGGAAAAAATTTTGCGGATTGAAATCCCGCAGACTGCCACCACCAAAGTGACGGGCAAAGACAACGCCCGCAAAACCATCCAAGAAAAAGTTTTTCCGGGATACGTTTTGGTGCAGATGTACATGGACGATGAGGCGTGGCAGGTGATCAAAGGGACATCCCACGTCATCAATTTTGTTGGTTCCCAAGAGAAACGGGCCTACGGCCGGGGGCGCGGCCACGTCACCCCCCGTCCCCTCACCCGTAACGAAGTCGAGCGAATTTTCCGCGTCACGATCGAGCGCGAAGCCACGATCAAAATCCATTTGGCCGTCGGCGACAAAGTGAAGGTGCTGTCCGGGCCGTTCAAGGACTTCCCAGGGGAAGTGATCGAGATCAGCCCCGAGCGCGGCAAACTCAAAGCCCTGTTGTCCATCTTCGGTCGGGATACCCCGGTCGAGCTGGAATTCAACCAAGTCGAAAAACAAAACTAGGAGGACATCCGTACACCATGGCCAAGAAAGTCACCGCCATCATCAAGCTGGCCCTCAACGCCGGCAAAGCCACCCCCGCCCCGCCCATTGGCCCTGCCCTGGGTCAACATGGGGTGAACATCATGGCGTTTTGCAAAGAGTACAACGCCCGCACCACCGACAAAGTTGGCACCATTGTCCCGGTAGAAATCTCGGTATTTGAAGACCGCAGTTTTACCTTTGTGCTGAAAACGCCCCCCGCTTCCGAGTTGATCAAAAAAGCTGCAGGGGTGGCGACGGGTTCCAACGAACCCAACCGGTTGCGGGTAGGCACGATCACGCGGGCCCAACTCCAAGACATCGCCCAAACCAAACTGCCCGATCTCAACGCCAACGATATTGAGGCTGCCATGAAAATTATCGAAGGCACCGCCAAAAACATGGGCGTGGCGATCGAAGGCTAACCCCCATCGGGCAAAAACAACCAAACCCCTCGACAGGAGCGACCTGTGCGAGGGGTTTTTCGGTGGGAGGAGGCACCCAAAGACCTCTTGTTCCCCTTCGCCCTCCTTGGGAGAAGGGGTTAGGGGATAAGGGAAAATACAGTTATAGTCAATTTAATTAAAAGTGGCGCGATCGCGATTGTTTTGATTCCTTTACCCCCCTCCTCCCTCCCTGGGAGCATGGGGCATGG
>JAAUUG010000133.1 GCA_012031195.1 Oscillatoriales cyanobacterium SM2_1_8 | reverse complement strand
GCCGCCGCGGCCGCGATTTCCAGGGCTCGACGGGCGTGCTGTTGACCTTTGACATCCTTCAAATCGAGGGGGGGGATGGCCGGCGCCGCCGTGGCGAACCCTGGTTTGGGGACCGGGGTAAATTTTTCCGGTTCGGAGAGAAAAGCCACCACCTCGGTCAAACTGTGCAAACCGTAGGTGGGAACCGCCGTGGCGATCGCCGCTTCGGCCGCGTTGGCGGCGGGCACGATCAGACCCTTCATCCCCAGGGCTTGGGCAGTGGCGGCAATGGGCAACACCCCGGCCACGGGTCGCAAACTGCCATCCAGGGAGAGTTCCCCCAAAAACAGGTGATCCCCCAGCAACGCCGGCTCCACTTGCTCGGAACCAGCCAAAATCCCCAGGGCGATCGCCAAATCGAAACTGGGGCCTTCCTTGCGCAAATCCGCTGGGGCCAAACCCACCACAATCCGTTTGATGGGAAAAGCGAACCCAGCATTTTTGATCGCGGCTTTGACCCGCTCCTTGCTCTCCTGCACCGCCGTATCGGGCAGACCCACGACCACCGTCGCCGGCAAACCGGGGGAGACATCCACCTCCACCGCCACCGGCACCGCATCAATGCCGACAATGGCCGCACTCCAAATCCTGGCCAGCATTAGGGGGTACGGGGATACTGCACCATCAAGTTTCGCACTTCCTCGGCGTGGTAGGAACTGCGGGTGAGGGGGGAAGCCACCACCTGCAAAAAGCCCATTTCTTTCCCCATTTGGGCCCACTGCGCAAACCGTTCCGGCGGCACAAATTCCTGCACCGGCAGGTGTTTGGGGCTGGGTTGCAGGTATTGCCCCAGGGTCAAAATGTCGCAATCGACTGCCCGCAAATCCTGCATCACCGTGACCACTTCCTCGAAACCTTCCCCCAGCCCCACCATCACCCCCGACTTGGTGTAGACACTGGGGCGCAACGATCGCGATCGCCGCAACAGTTCCAGGGTGCGATCGTATTGGGCTTGGGGGCGCACCCGCCGGTACAAGCGGGGTACGGTCTCCGTGTTGTGGTTGAGCACATCCGGGGCGGCGTTCAGGATGGCGGCGAGGGCCTCCCAGTTGCCGCAGAGGTCGGGAATCAACACCTCGATCGTGGTTTGGGGCATGGCTTGGCGCACGGCGGCGATGCAGCGCTCAAATTGGCTGCCCCCCCCATCGGGCAAATCATCGCGGTTGACGGCCGTAATCACCACATGGGCCAACCCCATCCGCGCCACGGCCGCGGCCAGGCGATCGGGTTCCGTGGGATCCAGGGGTTTGGGTTTTTTCTCAAAATCAATGTCGCAATAGGGACAGGCCCGGGTACAGGCCGGCCCCATAATCAAAAACGTGGCGGTGCCCTTGGCAAAACATTCGCCGATGTTGGGACAGGAAGCCTCCTCGCACACCGTGTTCAGCCCCAAATCCCGCAACGTCTCCTTGACGGCCCCCACCCGCTCCCATTGGGGGGCCTTCACCCGCAACCATTCCGGTTTGACCGTCATCCTTCCCTCCGTTGAGGATTTATAGTATAGCTGGATTGCCTTTGCCCCAACCCCCTTCCCAGGGGAGAAGCCAACGGGGGCAACCCCGCGTCCTTTGGGTGCGGCTATTTTTAGACAAAATTTTCAAATCTCCCAAACATCATGGTTGCATCGCCTTTCCGCACAGAAAAATCTCAGCAAATTTTTGCCCGGGCCAAAGAATTGATGCCGGGGGGGGTCAGCTCGCCGGTACGGGCCTTCAAATCGGTGGGGGGCGAACCCATCGTGTTCGACCGGGTGCAGGGGGCCTACATCTGGGATGTGGACGGCAACAAATACGTGGATTTCATTGGCACCTGGGGCCCGGCGATCGTCGGCCATGCCCATCCGGAGGTGTTGGCAGCATTGCGGGAGTCCCTGGACAAGGGCACCAGTTTTGGCGCCCCCTGTGCGGCGGAAAACGTGTTGGCAGAAATGACGATCGCCGCGGTGCCCAGCATTGAGATGGTGCGGTTTGTGAATTCGGGAACGGAAGCCTGCATGTCGGTGCTGCGGCTGATGCGAGCCTACACCCAGCGGGAAAAAATCATCAAGTTTGAAGGGTGTTACCACGGCCACGCCGATATGTTTCTGGTGCAGGCGGGGTCGGGGGTAGCCACCCTGGGGCTGCCGGATTCGCCGGGGGTGCCCAAATCGACAACCGCCAACACCTTGACCGCTCCCTACAACGATTTGGCGGCGGTGGCGGCGTTGTTTGCGGCCCATCCCCAGGAAATTGCGGGGGTGATTTTGGAGCCGGTGGTGGGAAATGCGGGGTGCATTCAGCCGGAGCCGGGGTTTTTAGCCGGTTTGCAGGCCCTTTGCCGGGAACACGGGACGCTGTTGGTGTTTGATGAGGTGATGACAGGGTTTCGGTTGTCCTACGGCGGAGCCCAAGCCCGGTTTGGCATTACGCCGGATTTGACGTGTCTGGGGAAAATCATTGGCGGGGGGTTGCCGGTGGGAGCCTACGGCGGTCGCCGGGAAATCATGGAATTGGTGGCACCGGCCGGGCCGATGTATCAAGCCGGTACCCTTTCCGGAAATCCGTTGGCGATGGCGGCGGGCATCAAAACCCTGGAAATTTTGCAGCGCCCCGGCACCTACGAGTACCTGGAAAACATCACCCAAAAGTTGACGGCCGGGTTGTTGGCGATCGCCCAGGAAACGGGTCACGCCATGACGGGCACCCAGATTGGCGGCATGTTCGGGTTTTTCTTTACGGATCGCCCGGTGCGCAATTACGCCGATGCCAAAACCAGCGATTTGGCCAAGTTCAGCCGATTTCACCGGGGCATGTTGGAAGAGGGGGTATACCTCGCGCCGTCGCAGTTTGAGGCGGGCTTCACATCGTTGGCCCACACCGAAGAGGATGTGGCGTTTGTGTTGGCGGCGGCACGGCGGGTCTTGGAGCGGCTGGCAGATTCCTGATGGCTCCCATTCTCCCCAGCCTTTCCCAGTGGGGCTGGGGGGTACCCACCCAAAGGCGATCGCGCCCACCCGCCGATTGCCGTGATTGACGCTCTTGGCCAGGGATGTTAAATTTCCCCCAGGGACTTCTCAGCCCGCGACTCAGGTTTTCAGAGACTAGGGTGCTATATCGTTACCCGCCGCATAATACCTAGTTATACGAAAAACCTAGTATCGAAGTAAGGATGAAGAATGGCAAGTAGAGCCAATTTAGTAAATTTGGATGCGATGATAAAAAGAGCCGACTTTGCATCGGAAGAGTCGGAGGAATCTCTATTTGAAAACGTATCAACTATATCAGTCAGAGACTTCACGAAAGGTGGGTTGATTGGTCCGAGCTTGAGAAAGCCGGACTTTCAGAGAGAGACGAACCACTGGAATCCACAGCAAGTCATTTCGTTGCTGGAATGTTTTACCAGTGGCGACCTAATACCCTCAGTGATTCTATGGCAATCACCTACCTTTCTTTTCGTTATTGATGGTGGCCATAGATTGAGTGTATTGAGAGCATGGATTGAGGATGACTATGGTGACGGACCACTGTCACAAGCTTACTTTGGCGGCGAAATATCAAAAGAGCAGAAAAAGATAGCTGAAAAAACAAGGAGCTTGGTTAATAGCTCGATTGGTAGTTGGCAACATTTTCAAGCAAAGCTCGATAGTGAAGAGCTTGAGGCTAGCGAACGAAAGAAAGTGAATGCAATTATTTCAAGAGGCCTTCCAATACAGTGGGTTAAAGGTGATGCTGATAAGGCCGAGAGTTCGTTCTTCAAGATTAATACAAAAGGAACACCGCTCGACGAAATTGAAGAGCTTTTGTTAAAGAGTAGAAAAAGACCAATATCTATTGCCGCAAGAGCAATCATAAGGTCTGGTAAGGGGCACAAATACTGGTCAGCCTTCGATGCACATAAGTCGCAGCAGATAGAAGCACATGCAAAATCACTGCATCAAATTCTTTTCGAGCCTGAAATCAATCGCCCAGTAAAGACGCTTGACTTGCCATTAGGTGGGTCTAAAGGTGTGAGAACTGCGTTGCAGGTTTTGATAGAGTTTCTTTTGATCTCGAATAGAAATCAACAAGGAGATCCTAAAGACGTTTATGGGATGCCTGAAGATCAAAGTGGAGACGGAACTGTTGAGGCGCTGCGTAAAGGGATTAAGTTGGCAGCACGGATTACTGGCAATGACAAAGGGAGTTTAGGGCTACATCCTGCCGTTTACTTTTACGGGCCTTCCGGTAGGCATTCAAGTCCAATGTTCATGGGTACAGTGAAGTTGATCGGCTCAAAATTGGCGAATAATGATTCATTATTTTTTGTTAAAATTACTCGAGTGAGGCAGAAGCTTGAAAGAATTTTAGTTGAAAATAAGGATCTTATTGCCACTATCTTGCAGAAGAATATGAGCGCCAAGAGAACCGATGTGTATGCCACTTTACTTGAAAAGATTATTGATAGGTTAGATTCCTCAACGGATATTAATGAGCAGTTTCTAATTGATTCATCGGGACTAAGGGGAAAATTGATTGTGGGCTCAGCAGAATATTTAGGTAAAAAATTTAGTGATGATGCAAAAAGCCAGGCATTCATATACACAGCTCTAGCCTCTGCGATGAAATGTCCGATATGTAACGGGTACTTAGACCCCGAAAAATCTGTCTCATATGATCATGTAGTTAGAGCGAGAGAGGACGGAAAGGGGGATAGCGGAAATTGCCAGCTAACCCACCCTTACTGTAATCAGTCGATCAAGCAGTGAGTGGCACGTATAGAACCCATTTGACATCTTGGAGAAAATAGATTAAGCTGCCAGCATTCCTCAAATGCGCCGGTCATGTCCTATTCCAGCAGCCTCACCGACGAAGAATGGGAGATTCTTGAACCTCTTTTACTTGAGATTCTACACAAGAAGAAACAAACTCGACCTTCCAATTGGACAAAACGAGAGATTTTTGACGGCATTCTTTATCAACTCAAAAATGGATGCAATTGGTCAGACTTACCGAAAGATTTGCCACCCTACTCAACAGTGTATTGGCACCACAAGCAATGGCGTCAAGCCGGGGTAATGGAAGCCTTGATGGAAATGCTACATGGAGACGTGCGTCAACAGGTAAAAAAACGAAGGCGGGCGAAACTGATAATCATTGACTCCCAAGCCGTCAAGAATACTTGCAATGCTAGCGTGGACTCTAAAGGTTTTTGTTTTTACAAAGCAACAAATGGGATTAAGCGACATCTCGCAGTTGATACGCTTGGTTTTCCCTTCTTTACCCACTGCACCCCGGCTAACGTTTCAGATGATGCGGGGCGAATTGAAATGCTTACTCTCCACATTGGTTATTTCAAAGCAAAGCCAGTAAATACTCCGAAAATCACGATTCTTTTGGATCATGGATATCACATCAAAACATTGGTGACAGGCTTAGAGAAGGTGTATAGTCGTTTTAATTAAGAATGCGCCTGTATAGCTGTTTGCATAACGACAAAACAAGACAAGCCGGGTCGCAGGGGCGAAGCCCCCGTATTGGTTCTATTAGACTTTCGTTGGACAAGAAAAACCGTGTCAGTTTTAATTAAAATAACTATAATTCCTCAAAAGGCTGTATAGCCATAAACAGCTTGACTGGGATAGGGCTAAACCAAGACGGGTCGCACTCACGTCCCCGCCAGCAGCGACCACAGGCGATCGATTTCGGCAACCTGTGCGGACTGAAACCCGGCGTAGGTCAAATCCTCTCGACGAAACCCCGGATCGTCGAAGCTTTGTTGGAGTTGACGTGCCGTTTGTAGAGCCGAGCGCGCCGCCGCCGAATGGCCATCTTGGTGGTGGGCCAAGGCCAAAGCCAGCCAGGGGTGAGGATTTTGGGGCTCCAACGTTGCCGCCCGCCGACCGTAGGCCAAAGCCAAGGCCGGCAACCCTTGCCATGGTACGCCAAGCTGAGGTTGTAGGGGGCAATTTCCCCCTGTGGGTTCAGCACCGCCGCCCACAAATGACTCCAAATGGCGGGCGTGACTTCCCCCCGCACCAAATACACGATCCCCAAGGCCTGAAACGCTTCGACATGGGTCGGCTGCCGGGCGATCGCCTGCCACAACGAACGGGCCGCCGGTGCGCTCTGCCCCGCCAAGTGCTGCGTCCATCCCAGCAACACATAGCTGGTGGGGTTTTGCGGTTCTTGGGTGGTGGCCATCTCCAAAGCGGCGATCGCCCCTGGCCAATCCCCCTGTCCCCGCCGGGCCAAACCGATTTGGCGCCATTCGGCAGGTGTTTGAGCCCCTACCATCCCGCACCCGATCGCCCAGGCCAGCAATGCCGCCAACCACCCGGGTCTCAAAGCATTTCAACCCGCATCAACACCTGACCGTATTCAATGGGTTGGGCATTTTGCACCAAAATTTCCACCACCCGCCCGGACACTTCCGCTTCAATCTGGTTCATCAGCTTCATCGCTTCCACGATGCACACCGTTTGCCCCTTGCGCACCGTTTCGCCCACCTCAATAAACGGCGGTTCGTCGGGGGCCGGTGCCCGGTAGAATGTGCCCACCATGGGCGACACCACATCCGTCAACTTGGCCGCCTGCACCGGCGAGGGTTTGGGCGAGTTTGGGCTCTCCGCTGCCATGGCCGGGGTTGGATCAACCGCTGGCGTGACCTCGGCGATCGCCGGGACACCCGTCGCCAGGATGCCCGGAGCCAAGACGCCGGGAGCAACCAAGGTTTCCTTGTCCCGCTTGCGGATGTTGAGGCGCAGATCCCCCGCTTCCAACGTCAGTTCGGAAATGTCGGTACGATCCAACATCGCAATCAGTTCACGCAGTTGCTCCAGGTTAAATTCCACGGTTGGTTGCCTAAGCCTCAGTAAGTCCTCAGTAAGTTCGCGAGCAATTTCGCAGCCAACGCCGAAGGGGAAAAGGAAAGACCCAGCGGGTTGTCCCGATCTAGTTTTCTCGACCCAGATACGAATCGTCCCGGGTATCGATTTTGATCCGTTCCCCCACGTTCACAAACAGGGGTACCATGACGGTTGCCCCGGTTTCCACCTTGGCGGGCTTGGTGCCGCCGGTGGCCGTATCTCCCCGCACCCCCGGATCGGTTTCGATGATTTCCATCACCACCGTGTTCGGCAATTCCACTTCCAAGACCTGCGTGCCCCACCGCACCACACTGACTTCCATCCCTTCTTTGAGGTACTTCACCCGATCGCCAATTTGTTGCGGCGTGAGGGTCGCTTCTTCGTAGGATTCCATATCCATGAAGATGTAGTTGTCGCCCTCTTTGTAGGTGTGTTGCATCGTGCTTTTTTCCAGCACCGCTTGGGGCACGGTTTCGCCCGCTCGGAAGGTACGTTCCAAAACGCTGCCGGTCTGGGAATTTTTGAGCTTGGTGCGCACAAAAGCGGCCCCCTTCCCCGGTTTCACGTGGAGAAACTCCACCACCCGCCAAACCGAACCATCCAGTTCGATGGTCACCCCCGGCCGAAAATCGTTGCTGGAAATCATGCGTGGACGCGGATATTTGCGTGTAGTAGTGTATCAGGTTTCGGCCCTCTCCCTGCCTTGCCCTACACTGGAAGTGCTTAGGGATACTTTGCGGAGTAAATGTCGTGGTGTTTGATTGGTTTCGCCGTCGGTTTGCCGATTCCGAGAAGCCGGATCCCGCTACGCCTGGGCCGGCGGTGAACCCCGAAACGGAGGGCAAAGCAGGCAAAGCAACCGAGGGCAAAGCAACCGAGGGCGAAGCAACCGAGGGCGAAGATGCCCCCGCCGCGCCCCCCGACCTGTTGGCCTGGGCCAAAACCGCCTACGCCCAAACCCAAACCGCCAGTCCGCCGGCGGTTGCTGCTCCCCCGA
>JAAUUG010000132.1 GCA_012031195.1 Oscillatoriales cyanobacterium SM2_1_8 | reverse complement strand
TGTATAGCTGTCTTGCATAGCGACGAGACAAAACAACTCGGGTCGCAGGGGCGAAGCCCCCTATTGGTTCTATTAGACGTTCGTTGGGCAAGAAAAAATCGTGTCGGTTTTAATTAAAATGACTATAACCCGTGGTTGACGGGGAACCGGTTTCCTTTGCACAATGGGGACGCAGTGCGGGGCAGGGCTATGGTGGGGCAAATCGGGGGCTGGCGATCGCCTATTTGTGCGGTTCGGTGCCCACGGGGTATTTGGTGGGGCGGGCGGCGGGCATCGACATCCGGGAAAAGGGCTCGGGTTCGACCGGGGCCACCAACGTTTGGCGGAATTTGGGTTGGCAGGCCGGCCTGTTCGTATTTGCCGTGGATTTGCTGAAGGGGCGATCGCCGTCTGGCTGATGATGGTTTTGGCCAACAACGGCGATTATGGCGAAATCTGGGCGATCGGGGCAGGGGCCTTGGCGGTGTTGGGCCACAGCCGTTCCGTTTGGCTGAAGTTTGGCGGCGGCAAATCGGTGGCCACCGGCTTGGGGGTATTGTTGGCCCTGAGTTGGCCCGTGGCCCTCAGCGCCTTTGGGGTGTGGTTGGCGGCCATGGCCGTGTGGCGCACCGTGTCCATTGCTTCCATTTTGGCGGCGATCGCCGCGCCGTTGTTGATGTGGGGATTTGCCCAGCCGTGGCCCTACCTGGGCCTGGCGATCGTGGCGGCGGGGTTTGTGATCGGGCGGCACCGCAGCAACATCGATCGCATTTTGGCCGGCACCGAGCCGAAGATGGTGTGGGGTACCGATGGCTCCCAACAGACCTGATACACTGACCGATACGGAAAATTTGCGCGAAACCAAACCCCATGCTCCAAGAAATGCCGGCGGCGGCGGCCGCCCTCCCCATCGACCGCGAAACGGGCCTCAAACTCTACGAAGACATGGTTTTGGGGCGGACGTTTGAGGACAAGTGCGCCGAGATGTATTACCGGGGGCGGATGTTCGGCTTTGTCCACCTCTACAACGGCCAAGAGGCGGTTTCGACGGGGGTGATTGCCCAGCGCCGGCTCGACGATCCGGTGTGCAGCACCTACCGCGACCACGTCCATGCCCTGAGTTCGGGGGTGCCCCCCCGGGCGGTAATGGCGGAGTTGTTCGGCAAGGAAACCGGTTGCAGCAAGGGGCGGGGCGGCTCCATGCACCTGTTTTCGGCGGCCCACAACTTTTTGGGGGGCTACGCCTTTGTGGCGGAAGGCATCCCGGTGGCGGCGGGAGCGGCCTTCGCGGCCAAGTACCGCCGGGAAGTGTTGGGAGACCCCACCGCCGACAGCGTGGCGTTGTGTTTCTTTGGGGATGGGGCCACCAACAACGGCCAATTCTTTGAAACCCTGAACATGGCGGCCCTCTGGAAATTGCCGATTGTGTTTGTGGTCGAGAACAACCGCTGGGCGATCGGCATGGAGCACGTGCGGGCCACCTCCGATACTTCCATTCACAAAAAAGCCAGCGTGTTTGGGATGCCGGGCTACGAGGTGGACGGCATGGATGTGTTGGAGGTCTACCGCTACGCCCAGGAGGCGATCGCCCGGGGGCGGGCCGGCGAAGGGCCCACCCTGTTGGAATGCATGACCTACCGGTTCCGGGGGCACTCCTTGGCCGATCCCGATGAATTGCGGCCCAAGGAAGAAAAAGACCAGTGGTTTGGGCGGGACCCCATCACCCTGCTGGGCGATCGCCTGATCGCGGCCGGATTGGTGTCGGCGGATGAACTCAAAGCCATTCAACGGCGGATCCAAGAAGTGGTGGACGAGTCCGTCACCTTTGCCGAAACGTCGCCGGAACCCAACCCCGCCGATTTGTACAAATATCAGTTCGCCGAAGACGAATAGCGATCGCCAAAGCCCAACATCGCCAAAGCCCGGCGGTATTGTTCCGGGTCGGGGGGCACCTCCGGCGGGGCCAAATTTTCCTGCCGGGCCGTGGCCAGCAATTCCCGCACCACCGTTTCCAGCATTTCTTCTTCGGGAAACAAACCGGCGGGCAACCGCCCCGGATAGGCCAAAGAGTACAGCTCCAGGTGGTGAGTGCCCATGGCCCGGCAACTTGCGCAGGGTTTCTGGGGCCGGACAGGTGCCCCGCAAACAGGCCCCCCGCAACCGGGGTTGGGGAATGCCCGCTTCTTCCGCCAATTGGTTCATGGAAATTTGACGACCCTGCAGGTAGCGCAAAATCGCTTTGCCCAGGGCCGAACAGTCCTCCGGTTGGATTTGGAGACGGGGGGGCATACCTAGGCCGGGGGCTGCCGCAGACGGCCGGGTTCAATGCGGTCTTGGAGGGCGGCGATCGTCCGTTCGCAGAGGCTTTCGGGGGTATCCACCGTGGAAATGGTCAACCGCAAGTCCGCTTGGGCATAGAGGTTTTGCCGCTGCTCCAACAACCGGCTGAGGGTGATTTGACGATCTTCCCCTTGCAAGAGGGGGCGCTGGCGATCGTGGGCCAGCCGTTGGCAGAGCAATTCCACCGGGGCATCCAGCCAAACGATGATGCCGTGGTGCAGGTGGCTCCAGTTCATGGGGGACAACACAATGCCGCCGCCGGTGGCCACCACCAACCGGGTAAAGGCCGCCGCTTCCGCCAGCACCTGGCTTTCCAAATGCCGAAATTCCGCCTCCCCCACCTCCGCAAACAGGGTTGCCACCGATTTGCCGGTGGCCTTTTCCACCAGGGCATCGGTATCGATGAAGGTGTACCCCAAACGCGGGGCCAACAACCGCCCGACGGTGGTTTTGCCCACCCCCATCAACCCGATCAAAAAAACGTTGGTGCCGTCCAGCATGGATTTATGGGTAAAAACTGAGTTGGGGCAGACCCAAAGTCTCGTCCCACCCCATCATGATATTCAGGCATTGCACCGCTTGGGCCGCCTGCCCCTTCATCAAGTTGTCGATCGCCGAGAGCACGATCACCCGGTGGGTGCGCGGATCGACCGCCAGACCCAAATAACACAGTTGGTGCCCCACGCCCACTTGGTTTGGGGCAGCACGCCGCTGGGCAACACGTTCACCCATGGGGCATTGCGGTAAAACGAACGGTAGATGGTCAGCAAATCGTCCTGCACCAGTCCGGGGTCCCGCAATTTGGCGTAGATGGTGGCCAAAATGCCCCGCACCATCGGCATCAGGTGGGGGGTAAACTGCACGATCACCTCTTGACCCGCCAGGTCGCTGCAAATTTGTTCGATTTCCGGGGTGTGGCGATGGGATGCCACGCCGTAGGCCCCCACCGATCCCTCGGCTTCGGCCAACAACAGGTTGGTTTTGGCTTGGCGACCGCCGCCGGAGGTGCCGGACTTGGCATCGATCGTGAGGGTGTCCAACACCGCCAACCCCTGCTTGACGAGGGGGGCCAACCCCAGCAAACTCGCGGTGGGGTAGCAGCCCGGACAACCGATCAAACTGGCTTCGGCAATGCGATCGCGGTACAACTCCGGCAGACCGTACACCGCTTGGGCATCGGTGGGGATATTGGGGCGATCGCGCCCTTCGTGGTACCAAGTGCGGTAGGTATCCACATCGCGAAACCGATAATCCGCCGACAGATCCAACACTTTGCCGCCGGCGCCAACAGCGTGGGGGCGATCTGGTAGGCCAAACCGTTGGGCAACGACAGGAAAAAGACTTGGGCGCGGGTCGCCATTTCTGCCGGCGGCAAATCTTCGACCACCAGGGGAACCCGGTGGGCCAGGTGGGGATAAATTTCGCCAAATTTTTGCCCCTTGCTGCTGCTGCCCCCCAAATAGGTGATTTCCACGTGGGGATGCTCGCTGAGGAGCCGCACCAATTGCACGCCGCCGTAGCCGGAAGCCCCCACAATGCCGACCGCAACCCGTTCCGCCATCGCCTGTTCCCCTGGATTTGGTGCAGCTATTGTGGCACGGGCCGCTACATTGAAAAGGGTCAAATGGACAACACTTGCCCATGGCTCCGTTTTGCCCGGATTTTTGGATTGTTGGCACCCAGAAGGGGGGCACCACGGCCCTCGCGGCTTTTTTGGCCGCCCACCCCCAAATTGGGATGGCCCCCCGCAAAGAGGTGCATTTTTTCGATTACGATCGCGCCTACTGGGCTCCCCAAGGTGCCCCCAACTACCCCGCCTATGGCGAAGCCTTTCCCCTCCGCCCCCCCGGCGGCCTTCTGGGGGAAGCCACCCCCATTTACATGTATTTCCCGTGGATTGCCCCCCGCCTGCGGGCTTGCAACCCGGCGGCCAAGCTGATTGCGATTTTGCGGCAGCCGGGCGATCGCGCCTATTCCCAATACCAAATGGAGCGGCAACGGGGTTGGGAAACCTGGCCCTTTGGTTGGGCCATCCGTCTCGAAAGCCTGCGCCTCGGGTTGACGATCGATCGCCGCGCCCAATCGGAGCGATCGCCCCTGCGGGTGCATTCCTACGTCGAGCGGGGGTTTTACCACCGGCAATTGGTCAATTTATTGCGGCATTTTCCGGCGGCCCAACTGCTGGTGTTGCGCAACGAAGAGTTGCAAAACGATCATGCCGGCACCCTGCGTCGGGTAGCTGAGTTTTTGGAAATTTGTCCGGATGTGGACTGGCCCGCCCCCCGCCCCATTCTGAAGGGGGAATACGAGCCCATGGATCCGGGTGATCGCCGTTATTTGCAGCGAATTTTTGCCCCCGAAATCGATCGGCTGGCAACCCTGCTCAACCAAGACCTAAGCCCTTGGCGGTAGGCAAGCCCGCAAAGCGGCGGCGACGGCAGCGGCATCGGCATAGCGATCGCCCACCCCCGGCGCCGTCAATTTTTGCAACACCGGCAGCACCGGCGGAAACAACCCCTTCAGGGTGGTGGGATTCAACATCCGCCGACCGTTTTGCCACCGGAAAAACCGTTGGGGGTCTTCCCCCGTCACCAAAAACAGGAGGGTGGGCCCCAAGGCATACAAATCGGATTGGGGCACCGTCTTCCCCAACAACTGCTCCGGCGCGCTGTAGCTGGGGGCGCCAATCGCCGTGCCCGCCCCCCGTCCCAATTCCTTCACCGCCCCAAAATCAATCAAAAACAAGCGGCGATCGCGTTCCCGCACCAACAAATTGGCCGGTTTGATGTCCCGGTGCATCACCGGCGGCCGCTGGCTGTGCAAATACTGCAAAATGTCGCAAAGTTCCATCAACCAAGAAATCGCCTCCGGGAAGGCAACCGGCCCCCGGGTCAATACCCATCGCTCCAAATCCAACCCGTGGATCATTTCCATGACCAGGTAGGTGCGATCGCCGATGTGCAGGTGGGTGAACAGCTTGGGAATGCCGGGATGAACCAACCGCGCCTGCAATGCGGCTTCCCGCTCGAACAGTTCGCGGGCTTTGGCATTGTCGAGCAACTCCGAGTTCATTTCCTTGACCACACAGGTGCCGCCGTTGGGGTGCCACGCCAAATAGGCGGTGCCCATGCCCCCTACCCCCAAAGCGCTCACCAACCGATAATCGCCCACCTGTCCGACCGAACGCAACGGTTCGCCGCAGTGTTCGCAAAACAGGTTGTTTGGGGAATTGCCTTCGTGGGTACAAGGAGGCATCTGCTGCACCTTAAGATGGGGCCCGTCGGGAGCCAATTCCAGCACCAGGGTGGAGGGCAACCGGGAATGGTGCACCGGATGGCCCTGCCAATAGGTCTGGTTGATGCCCAAATTCGTGAGGGTCCAGCCCCGACCGCTGCGTTTTAACTCCAAATGATGGCGCGATACCGCCGCATGGGCGATCGCCACGTCGTTGTCGAGGGCGCGGCCCACCCGCACCACCGCTTTGTGGTGAAACAACCAGGAGCGGCCGGTTTCCACCACCGTCAAGGCCAGGGCCATTTCGGTCATGCCCAGCGCACCAGTACCGCCGTGGCATTGTCGTGACCGTTCAATTGGTTGGCCAGCAACACCAACTCTTTGGCCCCCGTTCGCAAACTGGTGTGGGGCGAGAGGTAGGGCAACAAGGCGTGTTTCCAATTTTGCTCGATCAAATCGTAGTCGCAAACCCCATCGGAACACAAGACAAACAAACTGGGTTCGGTCAACGCCAAAAATGCCACCGTCGGCACAATGCGATCGCTCTCGAAGGGGCCCAACGCCTGGGTCAATTGATGGGCATCGGGCCGCAGCCGGGCGGTCATCGGGTCTACCCCCCGATCGATCAGTTGTTCCGCCACCTCGTGATCGCGGGTGAGCTGTTCCAGTTGGTTGGCGGTCACCCGGTAAATGCGGCTATCGCCGACGTGCACGATCGCCACTTGGGCATCCACCATCGCCAGCAACACCAACGTGGTGCCCATCCGACCATAATCGCGCCGCTGCTCCACCTCGTTTTGATGGTAAATGGCCCGGTTGGTCTCCAACACAATCTCCGTCAGCTTTTGGGCCCCCGGCAATCCCTGTTCCCAGAAGGGCTGCAATTGAGCCACCAAGGATTCTACGGCCAAGGCGCTGGCCACTTCCCCCCCCCGCATGGCCCCCCCATGCCATCGCACACCACAAAAAATCCCCGCGCCTGCCGGTGCTCCTCTACCGTCAGGGTTTCGGCCGTCTGCCATCGGCAAAACACCCCATAATGATCTTCGTTGTTGGCGCGCTGCGGCCCTGGATCGGAATGGCCGGCCGCCGTCAAGGTTGGCGCTGGGAACCCATCCCCAGCGGGTGCCGCCGTCTCTTCGACCAGGGTTGGGGGCCCGCCCGCGTCGATCGCCTCCCCCGCCCGCTCCAGGCGATCCAGCAACGGGGCGCCATCCCCCAACGCGGTGGCGATGCCGTCGCTGTCCTCCCGTTCCTCCGCCAATTCGGTAGCCGCTGCGGGCTCCTCAAAAGCGGTGGCCTCCTCTTCCTCGGCGATTGCCACAGCCACCGTTGGGCCCGGCGCCGGAATGGATAGCAAACTTTGGCCGCAATGGTTGCAAAAACGATTGGACTCGGGATTTAAGTGGCCGCAGTGAGGGCATTCCATCGTCGGTACCTAAAGGCAGTTTCGCTCACAAGGCAGATGGTACCCAAGTTTGGCCCTCGCCGCTACGCGATCGCCGTGGGTTTGTGTAACAGAACCTTAACGCACAGCCTTCCCAGAATGCAGTAGGCTCTTAAACGGTGCGACCCAATACAACCGAGATGCCAAGCGCCGACCTCCGGCAGCGAATCCGCACCTACCTGGAGCAGCGGGCTGCCCATCACGATGCCGAAGCGATCGCTCTGCTGACGGACTGGCCCGAAGACCGGCCGGCTCCCCCTCCCCCCCCAGAGCCTCCCCGTTCTGCCCCGATGCCGGCTTTGGGCGAGGCTCTGTTTCAACATTGGCGTGCCCGGGCTGAGTCGGAGGTGGGGGACAATTTTGGAGCTACCCCATCCCCCTCGAAGATTTGGCCCAAGACCTCGATTTGCCGGCGGCCGAACTGCGATCGCACATTGCCCAGTGGGGCCGCGCCGATTGCCAGGTGGTCGATAGCCGCGACAGCCGCAGCGCGACGGTGGCTTTTCATCCGGCCCCCAAACGCCGGGAAGTGCCGCCCCCCGATTTTCAGGTGGGCGATCGGGTGCGGGTGACGGCCCAACGCCCCCAATACGCCAACTGCACGGGCGTGATTACCCAAACCATCAGCGTCAGTTGTCGGGTCAAGCTGGACAACGGCTGGCAAGCTTTTTTGCCCTACCATTGCCTCGAAAAACTCGCCACCGAATCCGGATCCCCACCACCGAACTGATAGCTGTATTCGGGTAGATTCGGACATCGAAGGAAGAGGGGGTTTGGGGGCTGCGCCCCCAGCAGGGATTTGACCCTGCACCCCGTCCTAACCAAGCCATAGCCATTTCAAATGATATTTGCGACAATTT
>JAAUUG010000131.1 GCA_012031195.1 Oscillatoriales cyanobacterium SM2_1_8 | reverse complement strand
ACTCCGAGGTTCAGGGGCCGCCACCGCCGCTTCCCAGTCTTCCACTTCCGAGGATTCGGGGGCCGCCACCGCCGCTTGCCAATCCGTCCCTCCGGAGGGCAGAGCAAAGGGCTCGATATCCGGTAAATCCAGGAGCGCTTCCGTGGCGATCGCTCCGCTCAAGTCCAAGCCAAAATCCTGGGGCGTGCTGGCAAAATCCAACTCAAAGTTTTCAAAGGTTGCCAAATCCACATCCGGCAAATCCAGCGCATCGGCCAAGGCATCCGGAGCAGGCGGGGGCACAGCCGGGGGTACCGCACTGGGCTGCATCAGGGTGGGCTTGCCTTCGGTGGGCTTGGGCACCTCGCTCAACAAAAACCAACTAATGTCTTCGTCGGGACTGGACTCCGGAGGGGCGCTTGGCTCGGCTTTGGCCCCAGGCTTCGCCGGCGCAGGGGCAGTCCCTTTCGGAGGCGGCGGCGCGGGCACCGGGGCAGCGCCCCCAAGCATCATCCAGTCAATGGCTTCCGCCGTTGCTTCAGGTTGCGCATTGGGTTGGGATTTGGCAAACTCGGAAGACATCGGCAAACCTCTAAACAACTTCAAGAAAGCAACTTCAAGAAAGCAACTTCAAGAACAAGGAGCTCGAAACCCGATCGCTGGAATTTCTATCTGGAATTGGAGGCACCTGGAATTGGCGATGGTTTCCAAAGCTCTATCTAAATTTTTATCGAAATTTTCAGGTAAGCTTCCCTAGGAAGCTTCAATTTTACGCCAGCCCCACCCAAATCATACCAAGATGCTTCCCGGCCGGGGCGCGGTTTTCGGAAGACCGTGGCGATGGTTGGCCAAGGCCGCCGCAACCGCCCCCTTTAACCGTTAGACTCAGGAAAACACGTTTTCACGAACAGCCAATGCACGAAAGTTCTGCTTCCGAGGGCGCTTCAGGGATTGTGGTGCGGCAGCCGAGTGCCGACACTTTGGCGGCTCTGGGGGTTTGGGGTTGGCCGGTGTGGTCGAAGGAGGTATCGGTTTTTGACTGGCACTACGACGAGACCGAAACTTGTTATTTGTTGGCCGGAGAGGTGGAGGTCACATCCAGCCACGGGGAACCGGTGCAATTTGGGGCGGGGGATTTGGTGACGTTCCCGGCGGGATTAAGCTGTCGGTGGCAGGTGCGATCGCCGGTGCAGAAACACTATCGTTTTAGCAATTGATATCGATGGAACCTTGGGTGATTGTGCCGGGTTACCTCGCAGATGCGCAAGAATACAACGGCTTGCGGCAGACCTTGGGCGATCGCGGCGAGGTGGCGACGGTGGTGCCGTTGCGCTGGTGGGATTGGTTGGTGACGTTGGGGGGGCGACCGGTCACCCCGATTCTGGAGGCGTTGGCGGCGACGGTGGAGCGGGTGTTGCAGGAAACCGGTGCCCCACGGGTACGGCTGTTGGCCCACTCCGCCGGGGGCTGGGTGTCGCGGGTGTACCTGGGCGATCGCCCCTACTGCGGCCAAACCTGGCATGGTCGGGAACGGGTTACGACTTTGGTATCGTTGGGGACGCCCCACACCAGCCGGGAGCGTTGGACGCGGCGGAACCTGGATTTTGTGAACGAAACCTATCCGGGGGCTTTTTACGATGAGGTGCGCTACATCTGCCTGGCCGGCAAAAGCGTGTTTGGAGATCGCCGTCCCCAATCCTTGGCCGCCTGGATTGCCGCCAACAGCTACGAAATGACGGCCGGAGAACGCCATACCTGGGGCGATGGCATTTCGCCGATTGTCAGTGCCCACCTCGATCGCGCTTGCAATGTGGTGTTGCCAGGGGTGCACCATGCCCCACGGGCCGGCCTTTGGTACGGTTCCCCCGAGGCGATCGACCGGTGGTTCCCCTACGTCCTCCACCCCAACCCAACCGTGAACGTGTCCTGGTTGGCGTAGATGCTGGGGGAAGGGCTACCATATGGCTATATTTGGGTAAGTTCGGACACCGCAAGCAAAGGGGGTTTGGGGGCTTCGCCCCCAGTCAGGGGTTTCCCCCCTGCACCCCGTCCTAACCAAGGTTATAGTCAATTTAATTAAAAATGGCGCGACTACGATTGTTTTGATTGCCTTTACTCCCCTCTCCCTAATTGGGAGAGGGGCTGAGGGTGAGGGCGAGACTGTCGCAAACACATTTGAAATGACTATATTTACAGCTATACATCTACTCTTTTGCGGAGCAGCAACGGCGGTGAAAGCAGGGCAGCGAATTGCAGACGTGTTGCGCCAAGGCCAAGTCGGAGCCATGGTCGATTTGCGGGGTTGGGTGCGCAGCAAACGCGAGGGCAAAACCCATGCTTTCCTGGATCTAAACGATGGCAGCGGCTTGGCCGGCATTCAAGTGGTTCTGACCCGCCCCGATTTCGATGGCCAATTGTTGGCGTTGACCGTGGGCACCGCCGTGGCGATCGCCGGGGAACTGGTGGCCTCCCAAGGGAAAGAACAAACGGTGGAAGTCCAAGCCCAGGCGGTAACCGTGATCGGGCCGGCCGATGCCGAGACCTATCCCCTGCAAAAAAAACGCCATTCCTTCGAGTTTTTGCGCACGATCGCCCATCTGCGGGCCCGCACCAACACTTTTGGCGCTGTGTTGCGGGTGCGCAATGCCTGCGCCCAAGCGATCCACCAATTTTTTCAGGAGCGGGGTTTTTTGTGGGTGCATACCCCCATCATCAGCACCAGCGATTGCGAGGGGGCGGGCGAAATGTTTGCCGTCACCACTTTGGACCCTCGCAAAGCGGCGGCGCCCGCTTCCCAACCGGACTTTTTCGGCAAGCCGGCCTTTTTAACCGTCAGCGGCCAACTCGAAGCCGAAGCCTTGGCATTGGCCCTGAGCAACGTGTACACCTTTGGCCCGACCTTCCGCGCCGAAAATTCCAACACGGCACGGCACCTGGCCGAATTTTGGATGGTGGAGCCAGAAATGGCTTTCTGCGATTTGCAGGGGGATGCCGATTTGGCGGAAGCTTTCCTCAAATATGTTTTTACCCAGGTGCTGCACCGCTGCGCCGAAGATATGGCGTTCTTTCAGAGCCGGATTGACCCCAATGTGCTCGCCAACGCCGAGAAAATCATCCACGAATCCTTTGCCCGCATCGCGTATACCGAAGCCATCGAACTGCTGCACCGCAGCGGGCGATCGTTTCAATATCCGGTGGAATGGGGTCTGGACTTGCAATCGGAACACGAGCGCTTTTTGGCGGAAGAACACTTTGGCAAGCCGGTGATTGTGATGGATTATCCAGCCCAGATCAAGGCCTTCTACATGCGGCTCAACGACGACTGTCCGCCGGAGCGGCAAACGGTACGGGCCATGGACGTGTTGGCACCGGGTATTGGCGAAATCATTGGCGGCTCCCAGCGGGAAGAACGGCTGGATGTTTTGACGTCGCGGATGCAGGCTTGCGGCCTCGATCCGGAAGTGTACTGGTGGTACCTGGATTTGCGTCGTTTTGGCAGTGTGCCCCACGCCGGCTTTGGGCTGGGGTTCGATCGCCTGGTGCAGTTCATCACCGGCATGGGCAACATTCGCGATGTGATTCCGTTCCCGCGCACCCCCCTCAACGCTGAGTTTTGAGGTGAGGTGAATGGGTTCCCACTCCTGCCTGCCCCCAGCCGGGAGTCACGCGATTCCTGATGTCCTTTAGGACTTATAGCTGTTTTGCATAGCGACGAGACAAAACAAGTCGGGTCGTAGGGGCGAAGCCCCCGTATTGGTTCTACTAGACTTTCGTTGGGCAAGAAAAAACCGTGTCGGTTTTAATTAAAATGACCATAAAATGACTATACGCATGATTTTCGAGAACCCTTATCCCTAGCCCCTTTCTCATTAAGGGCGAGGGGAAGGGAATCTGGGGTTTACTCCCCTTCTCCCAGAACGGGAGAAGGGGTTGGGGGATGAGGGCAGTTAGCACTTTGCGTAAGTTCTGTGTGCCATAGCCGCAAACAGGTTGATTAGGACGGGGTGCAGGGTTCCACCCCTGCTGGGGGCGCAGCCCCCAAACCCCCTTTGTGGTTAGGAATTGGAACTGCGGTTGAAGAAAGTCAGCAGCAGGGACAGGCCGGCCCCAAGGGGGGTCAACCAGGAATCCCGAGTGCCGGGCACCGCTTGCCAGAGGGCGATCGCCGGCACAACGCCAAACAGCACGCCAAGGCTGGCCGGGATCGCAAAGCCGCTGTCCAGTTGGGTGAGGGTGATGGCCGCCCCAAACGCGAAATTCACCAGGTAGACCACCAGCGGAAACGTCAAGTCGGCGCGATCGCGCGGGGCCGCTAGGTCGGGCCAGAGCAGGGTGCCCACGGTCATAAACACCGCTCCGGTTCCCAACCAACCCGTGAGGTTGCGGTAGGGCATCCCGAAAAATTCGCCCGCGTCTTGAAATTCCCAGAACGGGTAGGGAGCCTGACTCATCGCCGGATCCAAGACCAAATCCCAGGCCGTAAGCAGGGTGGCCCCAGGGCGATCGCCCCAGTTTTTGCCGCCAACCGGTTACTCCCCGCGCCGCCAAACCGGCCCGCGCCAAAATGTAGGTGCTAAACCCCAGGTAAAACCAGGACAGGGGAATCGTAAACGGCACCAAATCGGCAATTTTGTAGCCCAAACCACTGAGGTAGCTGTAGTGACCAAACGGGAAACCGGTGCTGGTGCCCAGCAGCTCGCTGCTGAGGGAAAGGACAATCGCCGGCAGGGCAAAGCTCCACAAATTGCGCCAACCAAAGGTGCGACCGCCGTAGAGGGCCACCGCCACCGCCCCCAGGACAATGTAGGTCGCGCCGCCGGCACTCATTCCCCAGGCGAAAACTTGCATCCCCATCGGCGACAGCCGGGCAATAAAATCCGTGTTGGGCAGCACCAACAAAATTCCAGCCAAGCCAAACACCATGGAAGCGACGTGGGCCCACAACCCAACCCGCTGCACTGACCCCAACCACCCTGGCCCCAACAGCTTGGGCTTCCCGGACAAGGGGGTGGCGGCATCCTGGGAACGCTCCATCGGTCTCTCCTAATCGCTTGTTCACTATTCTTAATAATACCTTGACCCGATTCGGTTGTGCCCCATTTTTTGCAGCGGGTCGGGGCCATCCCCTCAAGGTGGGGGCGGCAGCGACCCTTGGGGGGGGGGCCGCGGTCGGTTCATCCAGTCCCAATTGGCGACGGGCTTCGTAGAGGGCGATCGCCACGCTCACCGACAGGTTGAGGCTGCGCACGGCGGTTTGGGGCATCGGAATGTACACCGTGGGGTGTTGACGGGTAAGTTCGGGGGGCAACCCCTCGCTTTCGCAACCAAACAAGAGCCAATCGCCGGGTTGGTAAGCGTAGTGGCGGAGGTGGTGGGTGCCGTTGGTATCGAAGCAAACCCAACGGCCTTGGGCGACCTGGGCAAATTGTTCAAGGTTGGGATGCACCGTCACGTTGACGTGGGGCCAATAATCAATGCCAGCCCGCTTCAGGTGGCGATCGTCAATCCGAAACCCCAGGGGCTCGATCAGGTGCAGCGGCGTGCCCGTAGCCGCACAAGTCCGGGCAATGTTGCCGGTGTTGGGGGGAATTTGAGGATGCACCAAAACAATGCGGAACATGGGCAAAGGTGGGGGATGGCCATGGCTATGCTAACAGCCCAAATTTTGCGGCAATCCGCCGATTTCGACTTTGGCCAATGCCGGTATAATCCCCCTCGTATCGCTACGGGTTTGGGCATGCATTTCCCAACGCTTCCCTTGCCAACAATGCTTCGCCAAGCGGGTCGCCTTGGTTCCCTGGGGGTGCTGATGCTCTGGGGCACCGGCTGGGGGGCGATCGGGCCCATCCTGCCAACGGCGGCCCAAAACCTCCCATCGCCGGCGCCGAACCCTGAACCAACTTTTGTGCTGCAAAGCATTGGGGTGGAGGGCGGTACCGTCTTCCCGGAGGCAACGTGGGCGCCCTTGGTGCAACCGCTGCTGAACCGACCGATCGCCCTGACGGCGCTGCGGGAGTTGGCGGCACAAATTACCCAACGCTACCAAGACAGCGGTTACATTACCTCGCGGGCGATCGTACCCGCCGGGGCGATCGCCAACGGTCGTGCCACCATCCGCATCCTCGAAGGGCGCATTGCCCGGGTGGATTTGGAGCGAGCGAGCGACAGCCCAAACCGCCTCCAGGAAGCCTATGTGCGGGAACGGGTGGGTTTAGGACTGGGGGTGCCTTTCGATTTTGGCAAGCTGGAAGATCAATTGCAGTTGTTGCGAACCGATCCGCTCTTGGCGGACATTCGGGCCACCCTGGCGGCGGGGGAAGGGGAAGGGGAAAGCGTATTGCGGATTGTCTACAAAGAAGCCAAATCCTTCAGCGCCAACGTGGGGTTGGACAACTACGGCAACGCCGCTTCCGGAATTTATCAGGGCACGGTAACTTTGCAGGAGGGCAACCTCAGTGGCCGGGGCGATCGCCTCGTGGGCAGTTACGGGCGATCGGGGAATTCGGACAATGTGGCCCTGGGCTATCAACTGCCGGTCGGGGTGCAGGGGGCCAGCCTGAGCCTGCGGGCGAGTTTGGGGCAAAACCCGGTGACGGAGCCGCCCTTCGATACCCTCAACATTCGCACGGAGTCCCAGGTTTACGAACTGACGTACCGGCAACCGCTGACCCGGAACCCCCGCCACGAAGTCGCCCTCAGTTTGGGGTCGGGGTCGAACGCAGCAGTTCTTTCCTGGATGGGCAATCGTTCAATTTCCAAAACCAGCAATTTGGCGATGGGTTGTCCCAATCGACGGTGTTGCGGTTTGGTCAAGATGCCCTGCAAAGGGATGAGCGGGGGGCCTGGTCGCTGCGCTCTACGTTTCACCTGGGGCTGGAGGCCCTGGGCACCACAATCCGCACCGACGGCTCTCCGGACGGGCGTTTTTTCTATTGGAGTGGGCAAGCCCTGCGGGTGCAACGGCTGGGGCTCGATCGCGATACGTTGTTGTTGGTAAGGTTGGGGGCCCAACTCACGGGCGATCGCCTGTTGTCGTTAAACCGTTTCAGCGTTGGCGGCCCCCAATCGGTGCGGGGCTACCGGCAAAACCAAGCCACCGGCGACAGCGGCATCCTGGCTTCGTTGGAATTTCAATTGCCCATTGTCCGGGACGAAAACGACAACGGTGTCGTTAAATTGTTGCCGTTTATGGATGTGGGCTCCGTCTGGAATACGGACGGCTCGACGGTGAGCGGGTTGCCCCAAACCTTGGCGGGAGTTGGCATGGGGGTGCAATGGCAATTTGCCCCCACCTGGAGCCTGCGGGTGGATTACGGCGTGCCCCTAAACCGGGTGACCAACGCCACCGAAAATTTGCAGGATGCGGGGGTGTACTTCTCGCTATCCGGTAGCCTGTAAACCGTGGGGAACTGCCCGCTCCCTGGTTTTGGCCCCGGGAAGACAACCCAACTTGGGGCCAGCGTTTTCGGGCCCGAGCGGCAACCGGTACAATAGCGCTGATCCTTTGCGGTAGGCGTTTGTGGAAAAAGGCACCCTGGTCGAATTTCGTGCCAACGGCGATCGCCGCCTCGGGTGATCGATCGCCCCGAAGGGAAAAACACTTCATTGCGATCGACCGCAACGGAACCGCCCACACGGTGCATCCCCGAGACATCGAGTTTGTGGTACCCGGCGGGGGATTCACGCCCCAAAAAATCGACCCGTTTTGGCAAACCGTGACCCCCTTGCTCGATCCCAGCAGTTTGGAGGTAGCTTGGGAATTTGTGGCCGAGGAGGGGGCCGCGGTCACGGTTGAGGCCTTGGCGGATTTGTTGTTTTCGGAAACCAGCGCCACGGCCCGTTACGCCACCTATTGCCTGCTCAGCCAAGACAAACTGTACTTCAAGCGCAAAGGCGACCAATAC
>JAAUUG010000130.1 GCA_012031195.1 Oscillatoriales cyanobacterium SM2_1_8 | reverse complement strand
GGTTTCAGTATAAGGGATTGAGCCTTTTCGCGGAAGGAGATCGGCATGAATGGGATAAAGCAGTTGCCCGCGGGATCTGGTAGCACACATGGGCGCGGCGAGCCAACGGGTGGAATAGCCCCCCCCACCGCTCGGAGCAAGTGTTACAAATAGGGGCAACGGGACGATCGCCGAAGCGCTCGGTGCGATCGACGATCAAAAACAAGACTTAGCGGAGCAAGAAGGACGGGTTATGAGCAACGTCAACCTGGTGATGGCCGAAGCAGCGGTGGAGACGGTACCGGCGGTGGCGCCGGAGGGAGATGCCTTGGTGGATGCGCTGTTGCAGGTGGAGTTGCGGGTAGACGATGCGCCCGATCCAGAGGCGTTGTTGGGGGTGGGGACCGACGACGACGACGAGGATCTTGAGTTGGAGGAAGAGACCGAAGAGGGCAAGGATGCCAAGGCGAAGGGGGCGAAGAAGCGGGTAACCCAGAGCCGCAAAAAGCACTACACTGAAGACTCGATCCGGCTTTACCTGCAAGAAATTGGCCGCATTCGCTTGTTGCGGGCGGACGAGGAAATCGAACTGGCGCGCAAAATTGCCGATTTGTTGTTGCTGGAGGAAAAACGGGAAGAACTGGCCCAGCAACGGGATTGCGACATCGAAGCGATCGTCCTCAAGGATTGGGCGGCGGCGATGGGCATGGAGGTGCCGGCGTTCCAGCGGCGTTTGCATTCGGCGCGACGGGCCAAGGACAAGATGGTGCAGTCCAACCTGCGGCTGGTGGTGTCGATCGCCAAGAAGTACATGAACCGGGGTTTATCGTTCCAAGATTTGATCCAAGAAGGCAGCCTGGGGCTGATTCGCGCTGCCGAAAAGTTCGATCATGAAAAGGGCTACAAGTTTTCGACCTACGCCACCTGGTGGATCCGCCAAGCCATTACCCGGGCGATCGCCGACCAATCCCGCACGATTCGGTTGCCGGTGCACCTCTACGAGACCATTTCCCGGATCAAGAAAACCACCAAGTTGCTCTCGCAGGAAATGGGGCGCAAGCCGACGGAAGAAGAGATTGCCACCAAGATGGAGATGACGATCGAGAAGCTGCGGTTTATTGCCAAGTCGGCGCAATTGCCGATTTCGTTGGAAACGCCCATTGGCAAAGAGGAAGATTCACGGCTGGGGGATTTTATCGAGTCGGATGGGGAGACCCCGGACGATCGGGTGGCCAAAAACCTGTTGCGGGAGGATTTGGAGAGCGTTTTGGATACCCTCAACCCCCGCGAGCGCGACGTGCTGAAGTTGCGTTACGGCCTGGACGATGGCCGCATGAAGACCCTCGAAGAAATTGGGCAAATTTTCAACGTTACCCGCGAGCGCATCCGCCAAATTGAAGCCAAGGCGTTGCGGAAGTTGCGCCACCCCAACCGCAACAGCGTCTTGAAGGAGTACATTCGCTAAAGGCCGGTTCGGCCCCCCGCGCAGGGTTTGAACTGGACTCCTGTCTTGAGGAACCGCAACTAAGGATGGTCAAGCCTGCCATGGAGGTCGAGGGGGCGGATGCCCAACCCAACGTTCAAGACTGGGATGCCCTGGGCAGTCTCCGGGCGATCGCCGCGTTCTTTATTGTGTTGGCCCATTGCCATCCTCCCCGGGCTGCGTTGCAGGTGGGCGACTGGGACTTGAGTTGGCTATTGTTTGCGGCGGGCGGCGTTTACCTGCGTCTGTTTTTCGTGTTGTCGGGCTACCTTACCGGCAAGGTCTTTTGGATTGGTAAATACGAGCTAACGCCGGGGGGGGTTTGGCGGTTTTGGCAAAATCGCTGGCGACGGATTGCCCCCCTCTATTATTTTGCGGTTTTGTTTTTGACGGTATTGCTGTATACCCACCTCCTCCAGCGGGAAAATTGGGGCTACCTCCTGCAAATCCTCACGTTTACCTACAACCATGCCCTGCCCGTCGATTTCAACCGGGCGCTGTGGGCGGTTTCCACGGAAATGCAGTTTTATGCGATCGCCCCGTTTGCCGTGGCACTGATCCAAAAATTTGCGGCGACCCCCCGTCGAGCCACCCTGGCGGCGATCGCCGTAGCCTTGGCGGTAACGTTGTATCGGGGAATGGTCATGGCCAGCGACTTGCAGGACGACATTGTGACCTATTGGTATACGCCCCTGCCGGCCAACCTGGATGCGTTTGTGGGAGGCATGTTGCTCAATGTTTGGCTGCAGCACCCGCCCCGGTTTGCCCCACGGTTCCGGGCGACCTTGGCAGCGATCGGGGCGATCGGGTTGCACCTGGTAACGGCTTACTACATCTATTTTGTGGAGGAGCGGAATTTGCCGGGGCGCAGTGCCGATTTCCATAGCCCCATCGGTATTTTCGGGTTGCCGTTGGCGGCGGTGTTGGTGTTCGGTTGGGTGATTTATAGCCTCGAAGCCGGGGAGGCTTACCGGCAACGGCCGGCCCCGCTGTCTTTTGCCGCATGTTTGCAAAATCCCCTCCGGCTGCTCGAAGCCCTGGCCCAACTTTCCTACGGCATTTACGTGTGGCATATGCCGGTGCTGCGCCAAATTGCTTTTGCCCACCCGGTGGTGGCTTCCGATAAACCCTTTACGTTGTTTGTTGGCAAATTGGGAGTGACCCTGTTGTTGTCCGGTCTACTGGCGACGGTGACCTACAGGGCGATCGAGCAACCGGCCCGCGCGATCGCGACGCGGAGCATCCCCACTTTCCCTTTTCAAAACTAACTTTTTTAGAATTTTCATTCAATGGGGGTTGAATGATTTTTTATGTCAACCTTAAACTTCGTAATTGGTAAGCTCGAGAAAACTGATACAGGACTCCTTATTGACAACAAAACCTCTTGGAATACTGGAATTTTGTTTGTCGAAGTATTTTCAATCGCTTTAGGCCTATATGCGCTAGCGGAAAACATCTCTGGAAATACTTTCTCAAAAGTAGCTGGGGTTGGTTTAATTGGTCTGGGGGCTTTGTTGCAAGTCGTCCCCACCTAGAAAATTAATTTTGATAAAGCCCGGCAGGAGATGATTGCCGTGGAGCGTCGATGGTTTGGGTTGGTTACAAAAAAGATACAGATTCCATTCAGTCATATTTTAGGACTCAATGTTAAGGCTGAGTATAGCGAAACCGTTTGGCTTCATACTTTTTGGCTAGATCTAGGGAATGGAAACTACTTGGCGATTGGTAAAACTTCCGACGAGAAAGTAATTGAGGTAATTCAGGCAATTTCTTCCATTCTGAACTTTGACGAAAGTCGAGTCAGTCAATGGGGGAAAGAAGTCTAAAGGTTTTACTATCAGCTTAGAGCGAAGCCAACCTTGCGTTGGTGCCGACTTTGCCAAAAGCGATCTTTAAGGAAATATAGTAGTCATTTCAAATGTGTTTGCGACAGTCTCGCCCTCACCCCCAACCCATCTCCCAGGTAGGGAGAGGGGAGTAAAGGCAATCAAAACAATCGTAGTCGCGCCATTTTTAATTAAGTTGACTATAGTCATTTTAATTAAGAATGCGCCTGTATAGCTGTTTTGCATAGCGACGAGACAAAACAGAACGGGTCGCAGGGGCGAAGCCCCCGTATTGGTTCTATTAGACTTTCGTTGGGCAGGAAAAAACCGTGTCAGTTTTAATTAAAAGTGAAACGACCATGGTTGTTTTGACTGCCTTTCCTCCCCTCTTCCCGGTTCCTGAGCCTGCCGAAGGAGGGAGAGGGGCTGGGAGTGAGGGCAAGATTGTCGCAAACACATTTGAAATGACTATAGCTGTAAACAACTTGGTTGGGGCGGGGTGCAGGGGTGAAACCCCTGGCTGGGGATTTTGACTTGAGCGCTCAGCCCACCCTCAGGAACCGGGGACAGGGAGCCTCACCGTCTGCACTCAACTAGAGCTCCCAAACATGGTTGGGGTCTGCCAAGGCCGCTTGCACTTTGCCGAGGTCCGTCAAATCGTGAAAAGGACTGGACTTGCCCAAAGCCACGATCGCCGCCAAGGTGACAGCCAGTTGCTGGTTGTCCCCCCGGGCGATCGCCTGGTCGGTAGCCTGAAACAACGCGCGAAAGTTCTGGGCCCGCTCGTCAAAGGAGCGATCGAGATAGCCCATCAGTACATCCCGGCGGTTCTGAATTTCCGCGAGGATGGCATCCCGCAGCGCGGCAATCTCCGCCCGCTTGGTTTGTTCCGTTTCCACCGTGTATTGATACTGTTGCCAAGCCTGCACCAGCTCGCCGAAAACTTGAGCCGGATGGAAGGCCTGCAAGTTGCGCAAAGAAGATTTACCCGCCACCGTGTTGCCTCACAAGTTTTGATAGGAGGAGAGAGATTGGGCGTTCAGGTTGCCCTTTGTGTCCAGAATAGGAATCCTCAGGACTTCCGCCAGCGCTTTCACCAACAGAGCCGTACGCTGAAACAATTGGGCATCCCGCCGGCGTTTGGGATCAAAATCCCGGTTGCCCAAAACCTCCTGTTCCAGTTCGAGCAAACTCTGAAGGGCTTTCCGATCGAGCTTCATGGCCAGCGTCTCCAATTCGGAAATCCGACGCTGTACCCGCCCCAAAAAGTCGACGTAGGCCTCCAATTTTGCGACGGACTCGTCCACCTCAGCATCAAACCTACAGGCTTCGGTCAGGGCTTTTTCCCCTTGGCTGCCCAAAGCAAACCCGCCCAGCATCAAGGCCGGGCCTACGGCAATGCCCCCCAGCACCCAAGCTCCCAAAGCCATGCCGCCGCCACCGGCGGACAACGCGCCGCCCCCCAGCCAGGCCAAGGTGGCATTCCAAGCCGCCGCCCCGCTCAAGCTGCCGATGGCGGTACCGGTGCTGGCGGTGCCAAACAAAGCCGCCATACCGACGGTTCCTTGCGCCGCAGCGTAGGCCGTGGTGCCTGCAGACCCCAAGGCTTGCAGTGTGGCCACGGCACCGTTGACCTCTTCCTGGTAGAGGTTCAGTTGCGGGAGCGTGAACCCCAAATCTTCCCAAACGGCTGAGTTGTTGAAGTTTACCCGCTGCTTCAATTGCTGGCAAAGGCGTACAAAGCGGCCGATGGTTTCGGCCTGAACCTCCAGCTTCCTCCGACCGTAGGCCTCAGCCAATTTCTGTTTTTTGCCTGAACGTCGCCCGCCCTCCACTGGCTCTGCCGCAACTTCTTCTCCGCAGCCTCGCCAATCTTCTTGGCCAGATCCATCTTGTCCATCCCGTCTGCTCCAGCCGCCAGACCGGTAAGCGTCGTCCCAAGGGCGATCGCCCCCAAAATAATCGGAATCATAAAGCCTCTCCCCCCGTCGTCCAAAAATGAGCTTTTTAAGGTTTACTATGGATTTGCCGAAAACACAATCTTGTCCTGCCAAAAATCTGGAAATTTCATTTGCATTCCCGTTAATTTTATTAACGCAATCAAAAGCAGTATTGTTGACTACAAAATCCGTACTGCTCAAAAAACAGCAAACCCATATCTGACAAGGCATTGGACTTGGGAGCGCCATCGTCGTTATGGTTCCCAAAACGTAGGGCCAGCGGCAAATTATGCAGGGCGATCGCCACGGTTGGGGTGGGGGATGGTTCCCCTAAATTTTACGCCTGGGCCGTGTCTACCTGAGGTGTCTGAGCCCTAAAATCTACGCGGCGATAGATGTCGGCGATCGCCTCCGGGATCGGATTTTGGGCCAACTCGGCGCGCAAAAAAGCGGCACTTTCTTCGGGCATCACTGTATTGATAAACATGCCGCTGCCCAACTCAAACCCGGCAATTTTGCTGGTCCGGGGCATCACCGACAAATACCAATGAAAATAATCGGTGGCGGCATCGTCGGTAGGCACCGATCGCACCGTGTAGTTGTAGTCCGGATTGTTCAGAGCGTGGTGCAAAGCCCACAAAACCTGCTTCAAGATCTTCGCCAAATCCGGCAATTCCGCCGGCGTAATGTCGTCGTAGGCCGAAGCATGGCGGCGGGGCAAAATCAGAATGTGAAACGGCACCAACGCCGCATAGGGACAAAACGCCACGAAATGCTCCGTCTCGCACACCAGGCGATCGCCCGCGGCCAACTCTTCCGCCAACATTCGGCAAAAAATGCACTCCCCGGTGCTGTCCAGGTAGCGGACGGCACCCTCAATGTGCACCCGAAATTGATAGGGAACAATGGGCACCGCCGTGAGTTGGGAATGGGGATGCACCAGCGAAGACCCCGCCGCTTCGCCGTGATTTTTGAACAGAATAATGGCTTCCACCCGCGGATCCTGCCGCAACTGCACATAGCGTTGGCGATAGGCCTCCAAGATCCAAGCGATTTCGGCCACCGACATGCGGGCGGGCACCATGTCGTGGCGGGGATGATCCACAATCACTTCGTGGTAACCCACCCCCGTCAACTGTCGGTACAACCCCACCGTCCGCCGGATTCGCTCCCCTTCCACGGCAAATGCCGGAAATTTGTTGCGCACCACCCGCACCTGCCAGCGATCGCCCGCCTCGGGCCCGGCCAAGCGCAACACCTCATCGCGGCCATCCCCTTCGTTGCCCAGACAAAACGGACAGGTGGCGTGGTATGGCGGAATGGGATCCACGTACCGGGGGGGCTGCACAAATTCGTGGGGCCGCTGCGCTCGCCCTTTTGCAAACACCACCCAATCCCCAGTGAGGACATTTTGGCGCAGCTCTGACATGGCTAAGCCCAGGTCTGAGGTTTCAGAAACACCGTCAGCAATTCGGCTTCGGGGGACTGGGGCTCCGGATGGTGGTCGTATTGCCACCGCACCAGGGGCGGCAGCGACATCAGAATCGATTCGGTACGGCCGTTGGTTTGCAGCCCGAAAATGGTGCCCCGGTCGTACACCAAATTGAACTCCACATAGCGCCCCCGACGATACAACTGCCATTGGCGCTCCCGATCGCCCCAGTCCATGGGCTGCCGCCGCTCCACAATGGGGCCATAGGCCGGCAAAAACGCTGCCCCGCAATCCTGGGCAAACGCAAACAAAGCTTCCCAAGTCCGGGCCGCCACCGGCCCCAGACGCTCGCTGGTCTCTTTGGCGGTACCGGTCTGCTCCCCACGGTAGAGGGCCCCCGGCTGCCCATCCTGATAGTCGAAGAAAATGCCCCCGACCCCCCGCATCTCCTGCCGGTGGTTCAAATAAAAATATTCGTCGCACCACGGCTTGAACACTTCGTAATAATGGGGATGGTGGCGATCGCAGGCGGCCTTGAGCGTCTGGTGCAAATGTTGGGCGTCTTCGGCAAACCCGTAATAGGGCGTCAAATCGAGGCCGCCGCCAAACCACCAGACTGGCCCCGCCTCAAAATATCGATAGTTGAGGTGCACCGTCGGCACATAGGGATTGCGGGGATGCAACACCATGGAAGTACCGGTGGCATAGAACGTATGGCCCGCCGCCTCCGGCCGCTGCCGGGTAATGCTGGGGGGCAACTGCGAACCGTACACCTCCGAGAAATTTACCCCGCCCTTCTCGAAAATCCCCCCCTCTTCCATCACCCGCGAGCGCCCGCCGCCCCCCTCCGGCCGCTCCCAGGTATCTTCGCGAAAGGTGCCGGTACCGTCCAACCCCTCCAGCCCCTGGCAAATGCTGTCCTGCAATTCCCGCATAAATCGGCTGACGCGGGTTTGGGCATCCGCCGGCGGAGGATTCAAAGCGGCGATCGGATCGGTCTGTACTTCCGTGGTCATGGCAAACGGCAAAACTCATAGGGCACTGCCTTGCCATTTTATGAGGCCGTGCCCCCTCCCAACCGTGATGTTTTGTTGCAAACTCCCTTGGGAATTTTGCTCAAGCTATAGCTGGAAATATAGTCATTTTAATTAAACTGACACGGTTTTTTCTTGCCCAACGAAAGTCTAATAGAACCAATACGGGGGCTTCGCCCCTGCGACCCGACTTGTTTTGTCTCGTCGCTATGCAAAACAGCTATACA
>JAAUUG010000129.1 GCA_012031195.1 Oscillatoriales cyanobacterium SM2_1_8 | reverse complement strand
GTTGGGGTAGGCGGTGGCTCGGGTCTTATGGCGGTCGGTTGAGGGCGCAGCCGATCCCACAGCAGCGCTCCGCCCAGTCCTGCAACGCCAAAACCAACCCACTTCAAAAAATCCCGGCGTGGTGTGATGTTCCCGTGCTTTTGCCGTGGTGGACTGAGGTATTCCAGAATTTGCGATGCTGTCCAACGAGCGGTGCGTTTTTTATTCAGGCAATGGCGGACAATTTCGGCGATGGGTTCAGGCAGGTTGGGCAGTTGCAGGCGATATTGGCGGATGTACTGGATGAGTTGCTCCACGGTTTGAAAATCAGGAAAAGGAAAGCGATTGGTCTTCGCAACCGCCAACGTGATTCCCAACGCCCAAATGTCGCTGGCGGGCGAGACGGTGCCATCAAACGCTTCGGGAGAAGCATAAGCCCTGGTAAAAAGTTGGTTAGAGGTACGGGAAGCCTCTGCATGAACGGTTCGGGCAATGCCCAAATCGCAGACCTTCCAAACATCGCCGACGCGCAAAATGTTGGCTGGCTTGATGTCGCGATGTACAAGCGCTTTGCCGAGGTTATGCTCTTTCAAGTATTTTCGGATTGTGGCATTGGGTTCATGGAGGTAACGCAGGGCTGCAGCTACATGCTGGCATAGCTCCTTCAACTCATCATCGTTCAGAGTTCTCCTTCTAAGGCGTGCCTCCAAACTCTCGGTGCCCAATTCCATAGGTAGGTAAAAAAAATCGAGGTTCTCCAATTTGCATCGCCCAGGTTGAAAGTAGCGAATGATGTGGGAGTGGTCGATCTGAAATGCCAGTTGTAATTCCTGAAAGCGTATGTGTTCTTCTTCCCTGTCGGAAGGAACGCGCATTAACTTGATCGCACACTCACCAACTTGGCGCCCCTGGATTAGGGAGTCAGCGCGAAACACGCCCCCATATGCACCAGAGCCAATCAGCTCTTTCAGAAGATAGCGATCTTCAATGTTCTTTCCCTTCAGTAGCTCCCAATTATTATTTTCACCAGGGGGGGGGCCATATCTCACGGTTCCTTTGCTGTACTGTTATCTTCAGCCAGATCAGTCACGCCAAAACCACCCCTTCCCAATTCACGGGTTATGCGATAGCGCTTGTTTTGCAGGGTTTGTCCGACCATAGGGCAGCCTTGGGGAGGGAAAAAAATGAACTTTCCTAAATCTGCGGACGAGGTGCCGAGGGTGGTTCAGCTTTGGCAATTCTACCAACATCGTTCCACCTGCGATCAAGAGGCGGGACTAACGCTGGACGCAGGCAGCCCAAGACGTAGCCAGGCAAGCATGGAGCGGGGCGGCGCCTAGGACTGGGACGCAGCCCCCCAAGCCCTTTTCCCTGCAGAGCTATTTATAGCTATTTTGCATAGCGACGAGACAAGACAGGTCGGGTCGCAGGGGCGAAGCCCCCGACAATGGTTCTATTGGACTTTCGTTGAGCAAGAAAAAACCGTATCAATTTAATTAAAATGACTATAAGGGTAAATCTGTACGTAAATCCCATGGTTTTGCCATGGCGAACCTCCCAGCACCAAGCTAGCCTGACAGAATAGATTTTGCAGGGAGGGCATTATGGCTGATTTAACCACCACCATGAATCGATTCGCCACAACTGTTCGCCACGAGGTGGTTCGGCGATCGCGACAGCGACAGCCCGCCCGGCTAATGGTTGAATCCATTTACTATTCGACGGCCAAAAAGCGGTACATGCGCGAGCGCGATCGTCACGATCTGACGGAAGAAATCTACGCGATCGGGCGCAATCCTGAAACCACCACCAACATCATCATTAAAAAGACGGGCAATTACACCGGCGTGAGTCGATACCACCTCACTATGCGCTGCAAAAATGCGGGCAGCAACCGGGCAACCTACCACTTTCGCGATGAAGACAGCAAGAACGGCACCTTTATCCAAGAGCCCCTGTGGGCGCTGCTGAGATTTTGGCAAACCGGCAAAGATTACCAATGGCTGACCCTGGGTCTTCCGCGCAAGTATCGGAAAGTTAAAGCCAATGTTGAGTACAAACTAACCCATGGTGAAGTATTGATTCTGGGGCAGCCCGAAGTTCTCGACGAAAACGGCAAACACTTTGTCACCCTTCTAAAATTTGTCTATCCTCCGGTTTGGTATGTCCGCCTTGGGATCGGGGCCCTGCAGGCATTGCTGCTCCTGATTCTGGCTTATTTTGTGGTCGTTCAGATCCTCATTGGCAGCGTGGCCGATGTAGCGGTCGATCCCCTACCTGCCAGCCCGGCCCCCCTCGCGATTTATGCCAGCGACAACACGACCCTGATGGCAGGGGGTGTGGGCACCCCTCACCAAGAAAAGCAATCCCTGTCTGAGTTTCCCAAGCTATTGGTGCAAGCTCTTCTGGCCTCCGAAGATCAATCCTTTTATTGGCACCGTGGCATCAATCCTTACCGGATTGTGGCGGCTGCTATGGAGCATCTTCGGAAGATCAAGGATGCCGGTGGCGCCAGCACCATCGACCAGCAACTAGCCCGTACCTTGTTTGCCTTTGAGGTGAATAGTCGCAACATCTTTGGGCAAAAGATTGATTACAACCCCGAAGCGGGTACCCAAAACACCATTGCCCGCAAAATTCGGGAAATTGGTGTCGCCCTCAAGCTCAATGCCGTCCATCACAAAGAGCAGATTTTGCTGGCCTACCTCAACAGTATTGATTTGGGCTATCGCGCTGGCGGCGAGAGCATTCGGGGCTTTACCGATGCCAGTCTGTTTTACTTCAACAAGCCCGTAGAAAACCTCTCGGACAAAGATCCCGAAGACATTGCCCGTATTGCTGCCATGGTTGCCCTGCTGCGGGCACCCGCCCGCGCCCAGAGTCTTTGCGACGATCGCATCGAACCCAGTCAGTACGAACAGGCTGAGAACTCGGAGGTGGTGGATGACATCAACTTTACAAAGAAGGATGTGAGGGCACTCAAGAAATTACGGGATACGCTCATCAACCTCATTCGCGATCGGGGGTACATTTCCAAAGCCAATGCCGAGGTGGCCAAAAAGTTGGTCAACTTCAATGTGTTTGCCAACAAAACGGGGTTTTGCCAGGTTGCCGATGCTTCTTCAGCTTACTATCAGTACTCCCCCATCTTTTTGAGCGAGCGCATTCGTGAAGAAATGCGTGTCATTTTGTCGCTGCCCCCAGAAGAGGAAAAAGAAAGGGGCAAGGGCGTTTTTGATAATTACATTGTGGTGGCCAGTTTGGATGTGGCCAAGCAGAACACCGCCCGGCGGCTGTTGCAGGAAAAGGTAGATGGATTGTGGGCCAACAAGCGTGTACCCCACGGTGCTTTGATTACCCTGAATGCGCAGAATGGTGAAATCCTGGCCCTGGTGGGCGAAGCAAAGTCTTCGGATGGCACCTACGATTATGCCGCCACGGAATTGCTGCCACCTGCTTCTACCTTCAAGCTTTTCTTTTACACGGCCGCCCTCAAGGAAGGAATGCCGATCGATCGCACGTTTCCCTGTCAGAATCTTGAACTGGATGGGGAAACCTTTCCGGTGGCGGAATACTCTGGCTACTGTGCCTCCGGCAATGCCGAAATTGATGTCCGCAACGCGGTGGCTTTTTCCGACAACTTGATTCCTCTGCGGGCAGTCAAGCAATACGCCAGCATGGGGGAGGTGGTTCGCATGGCCCAAACAATGGGTCTTCGCACCCAACTGAAGCCGCCCGATCCGCGCATGGCTTTTGGTCAATACAAAACCGTCTTGCGGGAGATGGCGGGCGCCTATGCCGTCATCGCCAATGGTGGGAAGTACAACTTTCCCCATGCCATTCGCGAGATTCGCCTCAACACCAACAAAGGGAATTGCAATTCCAGCCCGGAAATGTTGGGAAATTGTCCGCTCATCTACTCCTATGAAAAAGATGTGAGGCTTGCCAAGCAAGTGATTGCCCCGGAAGTTGCCAACAACATGACCGAGCTTTTGCGGGGGGTGGTGAGCGACGGCACGGGCAGAAATGCCAATATTCGATCGGTGATTGGCAAAGACATTGCCGGCAAAACCGGCACCAGCGATGGTCGTCAAGATGGCTGGTTTATTGGTTTTGTGCCCAATGAACTGGTGACCGGGGTATGGCTGGGCAATTTCGTTCAGCCCGCCTTGGTGACTTCTCCGCCCCCGACGGAAGATTTTAACAGTGCGGATGCGGCAACGATTTGGGGCGACTACATGTATCTTTGTCATCAAGCCGAAGGTTGTCGATAACCAAGCCCCTACCATGGTTTTTCTCCCCTCTCCCAGTCTCTCTGCTGAGAGTATCCCCCTCACCCCCAGCCCCTCTCCCACCTTCGACCGGCTCAGGAACCAGGGAGAGGGGAGTATCAAGCATTGGGGAATGGTCTGGCGCACCAACTCCTCCCATCCGACGGCCCCCCAACGCTCCTGCGGACTGGGGCACCTCCACCGATTGTTTCAAGCCCCCCACATTCATTTTTGGGTGTTGCAAGCCGAGTTGCAGCCCTGGGAACGGGAACTGTTGGCCACCTATCCCAACGTGACGGTGGTGGAACCCCTCCCCGATTTTGGCGAGACGGCGGCTTGGGTGGCCGCTTTGGATGGAGTAATCACCGTAGACACGGCGATCGCCCATTTGGCGGGGGCGTTGGCGAAACCGGTATGGATTTTGTTGCCCCAGGTGGCGGACTGGCGGTGGGGTCACGACGAAACCACGGTGTGGCATCCCACGGCCCGGCTGTGGCGGCAACCGGCCCCCGGCGATTGGGACAGCGTTATCGCCCGATTGGCCCTAACTTTGGCGGTACCGGGTCAACCGGAACGGGCCCAACGGTTCTGGCAGGCGGGGGCCGAACGCTACCAACAGGGGGACATCCTGGGGGCCGCCCGGGCTTGGCGATGGGCCGCAGCCCACGAGGCGATCGCACCCTGCGGGAACTGTGGCTGAACCTGGGGAATTTGCTGGGGCAACAAAACCGTTTGGAGGAGGCGATTTTCTATTTGGAACGGGGCTGGCAAGAGGGCGATCGCCCCTTGGCCGAAACCCTGGCCCGGGCTTGGTACAACCTGGGGAACCGCCATCAGGATCGGGAAGCCTGGGCCGAATCCATCCGCTGTTACGAAACCGCCCTGCGGTACAACCCCCAAGCCCACAAGTGCCACACCAACCTGGGCATTGCCTGGAGCAAACAGGGGGACTTGGATCGTTCCATTCACCACTACCGGCAGGCGATCGCCCTCCAGCCGGACGCCAATGCCTACGCCAACTTGGGCCATGCCTTCCACCAAAAAGCCGACCCCGCAGCGGCGACCCAGGCCTACCAACAAGCCTTGGCGGTCAACCCCCAAGCCGTCGAAGCCCACAACGGTTTGGCCAGTGCCCTCCGGGAAAAAGGAGACCTTGCCCAGGCCTTGGTTCACCATCGCCAGGCTTTGGCCGCCAAGCCGGATTACGCCAATGCCCAATTTAACCTCGCCCAAACCCTGTTGTTGGCGGGGGATTACCGGGCAGGTTGGGAAGCCTACGAAGCCCGCTTCGGCAGCAGCCAATTTCAGAAATGGGGTTGGGTGGAGCCAGATTTTGCGCAACCGGTGTGGGACGGCTCCGACCTGTGGGGGCAACGGATTTTTGTGTTGGCGGAACAGGGGGTGGGCGATCGCCTGCAATTCGTGCGTTTGTTTGCCCTCCTCAAAGCCCAAGGGGCCACGGTGATCCACGGTTGCGCCCCCGAACTGCACCGCCTGCTGGTCGCCTGTCCATGGATCGACACTTTGGTATTGCCGGAGGCACCCCTCCCCCCCTTCGACACCTGGATTTCGTTGCTGAGCTTGCCCCAGCGTTTGGGCCTCACCCTCGAAAATTTGCCGGCGACGATCCCCTATTTCCAAGTCGAAGCCCCCCCCCGTCCCTACCGGACAAACTCCAGGTGGGTTGGTGTGGGCCAGCCGTTCCGCCAGCCCCAGTGCCCAACGGCGATCGCTCCCCCTGGCTGCCCTCCTCCCCCTGTTGCAAATTCCCCACTGCACGTTCCATGCTTTGCAAAAAGACCTCACCCCCGAAGAAGCAGCCTGCTTGGTTGACCACGGTGTGGGCGATCGCCAAGGTGAACTCACGGATTTTTACGCCACCGCCCAAATTCTGCAAACCTTGGATTTGGTGATTACGGTGGATACCGCCGTCGCCCACTTGGCCGGCGCCTTGGGGAAACCGGTGTGGGTGCTGTTAAACGAAGTGCCCGATTGGCGGTGGTTGCTCGATCGCGACGATAGCCCTTGGTACCCCACCGCCCGGTTGTTTCGGCAGCCCAGCCCCACGATTGGGAAAGTGTGGTGCAGGCGATCGCCCAGGCCCTGACCCAAACCGTACCTTTGCCCCCGGAATTGCGTCTGGCCCAAGCCCAATACGCCAGCGGGCAATGGGAAGCGGCCAAGGCCCAACTGCAATCCCTGGCCCACCAGCCCCGGGTAGCCCATTGGCTGGGGGTGATCGCATTTCAGGAAGGAGATGTCCCCATCGCTTTGGCCCATTTGTGGCGGGCGATCGCCCAGATTCCCGGGGACAGCGGCATCGCCCATGCCTTGGGGGGGGCTTTGGTGCGGGCGGGTCATCCGGAAGCCGCCGTGCATTGGTCGCACCGTTCTTTGGTGGAAGCCCCTGCCAGCATCGCCACCTGGAACAACCTGGGCAGCGCCTACGCCAGCCTGGGGGACTGGGAGCCAAGCCGGGTTGCCTACCAACAGGCGATCGCCCTCGATGGGAACAATGCCGAAGCTCGATTTGGGCTGGCCCTGCTGGCGCTGCGCCAGGGCCAATGGCAAGCAGGGTGGGCCGCCTACGAAAGTCGGTGGCAACAGGAAAAATTCCGCCAAGAAAACCCCGCCGTGCCCGATCGCCCGCCCTGGCCCGGTGGTGATTTGGCCGGACTGCGGTTGTTGGTGTTGACCGAACAGGGTCTTGGCGATGCTTTGCAATTTTTGCGATTTGTCCCGCTGCTGAAACAACGGGGGGCCCAAGGGGTGTTTTGTGCCGTCAGCGATCCCCTGGTGCCCCTGGTGCAAACCCTGCCGGGGGTGGATGGGGTGGTGCGCAACGGCGAAACCGCGCCCCCCTGGGATGGCTGGATATCCCTCCTGAGTTTGCCCCATCGCCTCGGCCTGACCGACGATTGGCCCGACCCGCCCTACCTCCAAGCCCCGCCGTTGCCTTCGGATTTTCCGGTGCGGCTCGAGGCTTCCCGCCCCTGCCTGGGTTTGGTGTGGGCCAGCAAATTGGGGCACGAAACCAGCGGCGATCGCTCCGTTCCCCTGAGCCATCTGCTGCCGCTGTTGCGAAAATTCAAAACCACCCATCGTTTGGTGAGCCTGCAAAAGGACATCCCACCGGCGGATTTGCCCACCTATCGCCGGGCGATCGAAGAAGGGTGGTTGATGGAAGCGGGGCCCCACCTCTCAGATTTGGGAGTGACCGCGGCCCTGATTGCCCAGATGGCGGGGGTGATTTCCGTGGATACCGCTGTGGCCCACCTCACCGGCGCCCTAGCCAAACCCCTGTACCTCCTGCTATCAACCCCCGGCGATTGGCGTTGGCAAAGCGATCGCCCCTGGTATCCCAGCGCCCGTCTGTACCGGCAACCCCGCCGCGGTGTTTGGCAACCGGTCGTCGCCCAACTGATGTCCGATCTCAGCCCCAATTCCCCCACCCCACCGCCTTTCGTCGGCATCGCGTGGCCGCCGGGACTGCACAGCGGTTGGGGGGTCTTCGGCACCAACTTGGTATTGCACCTGGCCCGCCAACCCCACCTGCGACCGTTTTTGTTGAACGTGGGCGGGTTGGCCCAGCCCAATCCCTTGCATCGCCCCCTGTTGACCCCCATGCTGCAGCAATGGCAGGCTTTCAAAAACACCTGGCGGCATGCCCCTGGCCCCTCCGTTCCCC
>JAAUUG010000128.1 GCA_012031195.1 Oscillatoriales cyanobacterium SM2_1_8 | reverse complement strand
ATAGGTTGGTGAGGACGGGGTGCAGGGGTGAAATCTCTGGGGGGGGCTTCGCCCCCAAACCCCCTTTTCTTTCGATGTCCGAGCCCAACCGAATGTAGCTATAGTATCTGAGCGGGGGAATGGACATCGCCATGAAACTTTTGCTGGTTGAAGACGATCGCGCCTTGGGCTCGTTGGTCGCCACCTACTTGCAGAGCCATCACTACGCCGTCGATATCGCCACCGACGGCGAAACCGCTTTGGCGTTGGCGCGTACCTACCCCTACGACTTGATTTTGCTGGATTTGGCTTTGCCGAAGCTGGATGGCCTCAGCGTTTGTCGGCAATTGCGGGCCGAGCGGCGCACCGTGCCCATCGCCATTCTCACCCAGCGCGATCGCTGGACGATCGGGTGGCGGGTTTGGAGGCGGGGGCGGACGATTATTTGGGCAAGCCTTTTCATTTGCCGGAATTGTTGGCGCGGGTGCGGGCCCTCCTGCGGCGCGGTCAAACCCTGGTGCCCGAAATTTTGCAGTGGGAGCGGCTGCAGGTAGACCCGGCGGCCGGCGAAGCCCGCTACGACGGCCGTCCCATTCACCTCACCCCCAAAGAATTTGGTTTGTTGGAGTTGTTTTTGCGCCATCCGGAACGGGCCTTTAGCCGGGCGGCCATTTTGGATCGGCTCTGGCATTCCGGCGAATCTCCGGGGGAAGAAACCGTGACCACCCACGTCAAGGGGTTGCGTCAAAAACTCAAAGCCGCTGGCCTCAAAGAAGACGCGATCGAAACCATTTATGGGTTTGGCTATCGCTTGCGACCCCTCCCCGAAGGCGATCGCCCCGCTCGGCTCGAAACGGCCATTCGCAAGGTGTGGGAATCCTTCCGCGAAAGTTTTGCGGCCCAGGTGGACTGCCTGGAAAACTGGCCCAGGAACTGGCAAGCGGGACGCTATCCCCCGGCCCTCCAAGCCCAAGCCCAGCGGGAAGCCCATAAATTGGCGGGCTCGTTGGGGGTGTTTGGTCTGGCGGCGGGGTCGGCGGCAGCCCGGGCCATCGAAGATTTTTTGGGTCAAGATACCGACGGGGAGACCCTTTCCCATCTCGTGCCAGGAGCTCAAAGCCGCGATCGCCGCACCGGTGGCCGCCTCGCCCCCCGCCGTCTCCCATCGCCTGCTGCTCGTATCCAGCAATTCCGATCTGGGCGATCGCCTCCGCCAAGCCAGCGCCAACCGGCCCCTGATTTTTGATACGGTGCCCACGCCGGAAGCCGCCCAAGCCGTTTTGCCCCAGTCCCCCCCCGATCTCCTGGTGTTGGATTTGGCGGCTGCGCCCGAAGCGGGTTTGGCCCTGTTGACCACCTGGGCCGAACGCCTGCCGGTGGTGGTGCTCACCGGTCACGATCGCCTGATCGATCGGGTCGAAGTCGCCCGCCTTGGCAGCCAAGCCCTCTTGCCGCACCACACCCCGGCCGCCCAGGTGTTGGCCGCCGTCGATAAAATTTTGGCCCGCCAACGGGGGATCGAAGCCAAAGCCTGGCTCCTCACCGCCGAGCCGGCGATCGCCGAAACCCTGCAAACCCTGATGGCCCCCTGGGGCATCGAAATTGCCACCGCCGACGATCCGGAAGACCTTTGGGCGCAACAAGACGTCGATCCGCCCGATCTGCTTTTGGTCGATCGCCGTCTTCGCTCCTTCGACGGCCTGGATTTGTGCCGCGTCCTGCGCAACGATCCGGTGTGGGGCGATCTCCCCCTTCTGGTGTTGACCGACGATGCGGCGCCGGCTCCCATCGCCGCCTTGTTTGATGCCGGGGCCGACGATTACATCCGCTTGCCCCTGGTGCCCCCCGAGGCGATCGCCCGCATTTTGGGTACCCTGCGCCGCCGTTTCCCCCGCTATACTGGCCGCACGCCTTGATGTTTGTTGTGCCATGACCGGTGAATTCGCCCCCGAAGGGTTGCCCGAACTGCGTGAAGAAGTGAACCGCCGCCGCACCTTTGCGATCGTGTCTCACCCCGATGCCGGCAAAACCACCCTCACCGAAAAACTGTTGCTGTACGGTGGGGCCATCCACCTGGCCGGGGCCGTAAAATCCCGCTCTGCCCAACGCAAAGCCACCTCCGACTGGATGGAATTGGAAAAACAGCGGGGGATTTCCATCACCTCTACCGCCCTCCAGTTCGATTACAACGGCTGTTGCATCAACTTGTTGGATACGCCGGGGCACAAAGATTTCAGCGAAGATACCTACCGTACCCTGGCGGCGGCCGACAACGCCGTGATGTTGGTGGATGCCGCCAAGGGTCTGGAAACCCAAACCCGCAAATTGTTTGAAGTGTGTCGGTTGCAGGAATTGCCGATTTTTACCTTCATCAACAAACTGGATTTGCCTACCCGTGAACCCATCGACCTGTTGGACGAAATCGAGAAGGAATTGGGGATTTTGCCCTACCCCATGAATTATCCCATTGGTACCGGTTACCGGTTTCGTGGTGTGTACGATCGCCCCAGCCGCACGGTGCATTTGTTTGAACGTACGGCCCACGGGGCCAAAGAAGCCAGAGTCGAAGTTTTGGCGATCGACGATCCCGAGTTACCGCAACGCATCGATCCCGAATTGTTGTCCACGTTTCAAGAAGAATGGGAAATGGTCGAAGGTCTGGGGGCGGTTTGGGATCCCGTCGCCTTTGCCTCGGGCAAAATCACCCCCATCTTTTTTGGCAGCGCCATGACCAATTTTGGCGTGGAATTGTTCTTAAAGTCTTTTTTGGAGATGGCTTTGTCGCCGATTCCCCAATGCTCCACCACCGGCACCGTGGCCCCCGACGATGCCGAGTTTTCCGCCTTCATTTTCAAATTGCAGGCCAACATGGATCCCAAACATCGCGATCGTGTGGCCTTTGCCCGGGTCTGTTCCGGCAAATTTGAAAAGACATGACCGTGGTGCACGCCCGCAGCGGCAAACCGGTGCGCCTTTCCCACGCCCAAAAATTGTTTGGGCAAGGACGGGAAGCCCTCGATACCGCCTATGCCGGCGACGTCATTGGCTTAAACAATCCAGGAACTTTTGCGATCGGCGACACCATCTATGTGGGTCAGAAGAAACAATTTGCCCGCATTCCCACGTTTTCGCCGGAATTGTTTGCCTATTTGCGCAACCCCGAGCCCGCCAAGTTCAAACAATTTCACAAAGGGGTGGCCGAATTGCGGGAAGAGGGAGCCATTCAAATTTTGTTTTCGACCGACGAGAGCAAACGCGATCCGATTTTGGGCGCGGTCGGTCAACTGCAATTTGAGGTGGTGCAATATCGCTTGCAGAGCGAATACGGGGTAGAAACCCGTTTGGAAATGCTGCCCTACTCGGTGGCCCGCTGGGTCGTGGACGGCTGGGAAGCCCTCGAAGCCGCCGGTCGGCTGTTCAATACCTTTGTGGTGAAGGACAACTTGGATCGCCCGGTTTTGTTGTTCAAAAATCGCTGGAACCTGGAACAAGTACAAGCCGATTGCCCCAAATTGCAACTCAGTGCGATCGCCCCCCTGTAACCGTTCTGGTTTAGATCCATTCTCCTGCGGCGGGCTTCGACTTTGCGCACCCTAACTCACCCTCCGCTCAGACTGCCGCCAGTTCAGCCCATCCTAACCTCAGAAACCGGGGAGAGGGGGCAACACAATCAGGAAGCACGCCCTCATCCCCCAACCCCTTCTTCCAGGGCGGGAGAGGGGAGTAAACGCAGTCAGAGCAACTATAATCGTGCCACTCTTAACTAAAATGACTATACCGATCCCCGCAGGAGCGTACATCCTCAGCCTCTTTGCTATAGCTGTAATGCTTAGCCCGCAATGAGGTCTCGCCATGGATACAGAAATTTCCGCTTGGGTGCCGAATCACTCGTAATTCGTTCCTGAGCCGCCCAACAACACGCTACAGTAGGCGCTACACCTCTAAAAGTCTCGTTTCCGGGAATCTTGTCCGTGTGCCAGGCGGTCGTAACACCTTGTTACAACTCGCCAAATCATTGCCCATCAAGGAAAAGCTTGGCGTATTAGGCTGCGAAGCCCTCGATTTCGTCTACGCCGCCTTGACTGCTTCGCTAACCCGGGGTAAATTGGCATAAAGCCATGAGTTGTCATAAATTTTGCGTGTTTTTTGTTCAATGTGTTATATGGTGTGTTATACGGTGATCCGCTGCGTAATACCCCGTTATAAAGCAAAGGAGTAACTCGCTATGAGTGATTTAGATTCTGAACAGTACTTTAAACACTACAAGGATAGACGCACCCAAGATAGGGAAAGACGAAAACAAAGTGGATTTGCTACTCCAAGAAATATTAAAGTAATTAATGAGAGGATGACCTTAGAGTCTTCTTGGAATTCATCTCCCACTTTTCTCATTCTTGTATTTATGAGTTTTTTATCAAGCTGTTTTTTGTTTGCGTTTACACAGATCAATAGTTTTAATGTTGTCGTTAGCATTGCTGGAGTTGTCCTTCTTAACCTTTTAGTTTTTGGAGTCTGGCTCCATCAAGCTGATAGTTGGATTTACGAATTCAATAGGCTGACTTGCAAAGTTACGATCCGAAAAGTACGATTGCTTGACCAAATTAGAAAAAAGAATCTTGATGCATTCTTAAGTCATCTCAAAGAAATCATAAGGGAGTTCTCTATAGATAGTATCAAATTCATACAGATACTAGAAGAACCCGATTCTGTTGGACAAGATACTCCGATAGATTGTAAATATAAAATTTGCTTTCTCTTAAAAGATGTTTCTGGGAAACAGTTACCTGAAGAGCTATCACAGAGCTACGACCTGAAACTCAAAGACGCGCAGATTCTCGCTAGCAAGATAGGAGGTTTTTTGAATGTGGAAGTTGGATTAGAGTCGAAGTTCCTAAATGACTGGCTTGATGAAAAAATTGGATAGCTTTCTAACAAATCACTGCACTAAAACTTATGTTACTTCATTCATAATACCCAAAGTCAATGACAACGGGTGAGTTCAACCGTTACGCAATAAATTCTACAGTTAAATTCAAAGTTTTCTGTTTCATTTGTTGGGTTCGGCAAAGTTATGTGTGATAGCAAAAACGATGGGTTAAGAGTTCGCTAACATACGTCATCGATACAAAAATGATCGGATTTAAGTAATGCATAACAAATCACTGCACCCGACTTTTGACTTAGAAATAATGATCATGTACTGTATTAAATTAAAGCGGGTGATTTCAATCGTTATGTTGCCAGCGCCAGGGTCGTGAGTGGGCAAGGTTGTTGGTGGAGGGGCGCTGGGGTCGGTGGGGATGGATGGGCGATCGTTCCCAGGGATTGCCCCCCATGGTTTACAGAACTTTGTGGCACGCTTCATCGGTTGGAAATCCGCTTCGGATGGAGCGGTTTGTACGCTGCAGCCCCCTTTTCCCAGAACGATCGCCGGGGAACCAAAAGGCGTTTGCAGCCCCGTTCCCCGGTTCCTGAGCCCGCTGAAGGAAAAAGAAGGACGAGATAAGGGGGTTCTTCCCTAGGCGGTGACTTCTTGGATCAACACTTGGCCATTGGGCACCCGGTAGGTTTTCAACACGCGCAACGTTGCATTGGGCTCCGTCACCGTACTGACTTCCTTCATGGTGCAAGTGAGGTCATTGGGGGTGACCGACACCAGGGTGTAGCCGTGGGTATTGGAATTGAAGAACTGGAAGTGGGGGTTGCTGGCCGACAGCAACTGGGTGGTGGTATTGATGTCCAAATTGAACGGATTCGGTTGCTCCGCCAAGTTGGACGCGGTGATCGAACCGGTCACAAATTCCACCCCCACGGCATCGGTGGGCACCGCCCGCGGCGCCAACAGCCCATCAAAGTTGAGGCGCTGATACCCGGCAATGAACGTGTGCAGGTCGCCGGTGATGGTGACAAAATTGCGCACGTTGGACGATCGCAAGGCATTGAAAATTTCCGAGCGTTCCGCCGCGTAGCCATCCCACTGATCCAGGGTGGCAAACAAGTCCGCCGGCAAACTCAGACCCGGCACCCCGGCCCCGTTCACGATCGCCCGGGAGATTTTCATTTGCATGGTCATCACCTCATTGCCCCAGATTTTCCAGGTGCGGGGCGATCGGGTCATTTTGTCTAGGAACCAGCGGCGTTGGGTTTCGCCGAGCATGGTGCGGCTGGGATCAACCACGGCGGCGCAACCGGGGGCCAACGCCGTATTCAAGCCGCAGGGAGGGGCGCCACGGTACAACCGTTCGTCGGTCATCACCAGTTCCACCAGGTTGCCGATCTCAAAACTGCGGTAAATCTGAATGGCATCAAGGGGGGTACGGCCAGGATCGAAGTCTACGGCCGCGGCGGTGTATTCCGCCCAAGCTTGGCTGGCCACTTGGCGCCGGTTGGGGGAGCGGTTTTGGGCCGGGTTGTCCGTATCGGTATTGAATTCCTGATAGGCATCGTTGGCGTATTCGTGGTCATCCCAAATGGTGATGAAGGCGTGACGTTCCCGCAACCGCCGCAGGTCGGGATCGTTGTAGTAAACCTGATACAACGCGCGGTAATCTTCGAGGCTTTGGGCCGAAGCCAGGCCGCTGGGCAATTCAAGGGGACGACGGTTGTTCTGGAACGTCGGCGCAAACACCGTTTCGTAGATCGCATCCCCCAGATGCACCACAAAATCAATGTCTTCGTCCGCCAGGAACCGGAACGCGCTGAAGAAGCCGTTGGTGTAGTCGCTGCAACTCAAAAAGGCAAAATTCACCCGGTTCACCGTATCGCCGGGGGCCGGCAACGTCTTGAAACGGCCCACGGGGCTGCTTTGGCCGTCCAGCAAAAACCGGTAGAAATACACCGTGGCCGGGCGCAATTCCGGGCGATCGCGCAGTTGCACTTTAACGGTGTAATCGCGGCCGGGCTCGGTCTGGGCGGTGCCGGACAACACGATGGTGCCGAAATTGGCATCGCTGGCGACTTGGAAAGACACCGTGGCGGCGCTGGGGCGGGTGCGGGGCAGGGCCCGCGTCCACAACACAATGCCGTTGGCCCGGGGGTCGCCGGCCCCCACACTTTGGGGAAACACGTCCAAGTTGGCGGTTTGGGCTTGGGCTTCAAACAAGGGTTGCAGGGCACTGGGCACCGCACTGCCGGCCCAGACCATCGCGCCGCCGGCCAAAGAGTAGGTTAAAAAAGTTCTGCGATCCATGGTTCCAGGTTGGGGATAAAGGGCAAAGAAGGTTACAACGGGCTTAAACCGGACGGAAGCGGGCCAAAACGGCGGCGCTGTTGGCCGGGTCTACCCCGGTCAGGATCGCTACGAGGTCGTTCCCCACAAACAGGGCCGCGCCCGTGGGCAAACCGGCAGGGGCTGCCCCAACCGTATAGACACTGCCGCCGTGGACTTGCAAAAAGTCGGTGGCGGGGTTGAAGTCGGTAATCAAGGCGTAATCTTGCGCACCGGTGCCCAGGTAGAAGGCGCGGCGGCTATCCCCCAACACAAACACATCGCTGCCCGCGCCGCCGGTGAGGGTGTCGATTTCCCCCCGGCCAAAGTTGTCGGCGGTGGTGCTCACCCCGATCAGGGTGTCGTTGCCATCCCCCCCCCAACAACAGATCGTTGTCGCGATCGCCAATCAGCAATCCCAGCTTTACCAACAGGTGCGCCAACTCAACGCCAGCCTGGAAACGCAAGTGCAGGAGCGCACCGCCCAACTGCAACAAGCCCTCAACTTTGAAGCGCTGCTGAAACGCATTACCGACAAAGTGCGCGATAGTTTGGATGAACGCCAGATTCTGACAACGGCAGTGCAAGAACTCGCGATCGGCTTAAATGTCGATTGCTGTGATGCGGCGTTGTATGACCTGGAACAGCGCACCTCAACCATTTGCTACGAATCGATTCGCTCCGATCGGATTCAGCCCGCCGTTGGCAAAACGGTGTTGATGGATGCGGAATCAACCCTTTATGAGCAAGGATTAACCGGGCAATGCATCCAGTTCTGTTGGCAAGTCTCGTTGTTCAGTGTCCTACGCAACATTGAGAAGCC
>JAAUUG010000127.1 GCA_012031195.1 Oscillatoriales cyanobacterium SM2_1_8 | reverse complement strand
ATAGCTTGGTTGGAATGGGTGCAGGGTGAAACCCCTGACTGTGGGCGCAGCCCCCAAACCCCCTCTTCCTTCGATGCCCAAACCTATCCGAATACTGGCTATAACCGCAATGGCGATTACTTCGACTCCGTGAAATCGGCATCGATCACGTCGCCGTCGCCGCTGGCGGAATCGCGGGTATCGTCGCCGCCACCTTCGCTGTAGCTGCTGCCCCCATCCGCCGGTGCGTTTTGGTAAATGGCCGCACTGGCCGCATACAACGCCTGCTTCAGGTCTTCGCTCAGGGTCTTCATCCGGTCGTGGTCTTCGCCGGCGATCGCCTCCTTCAGCGACGCGATCAACTCTTCCATTTTGGTCTTGTCGGCGGCGGCCAACTTGTCGCCAAAATCCTTGATTTGCTTCTCGGATTGATAGACCAGGGCATCGGCTTGGTTCTTCACCTCGATCCGTTCCCGCTTTTGGCGGTCTTCGGTGGCAAACTTCTCCGCATCCCGCACCATCCGATCCACTTCGCGATCGTCCAACGTCGAAGCATCGGTGATCGAAATGGTTTGGGCTTTGCCCGTGCCCTTGTCTTTGGCGGTCACCGTCAAAATGCCGTTGGCATCAATGTCGAAGGTCACCTCAATTTGGGGAATGCCACGGGGGGCCGGCGGAATCCCATCCAGCCGGAAGGTGCCCAGTTTTTTGTTGTCGGCGGCCATTTCCCGCTCCCCTTGAATCACCACGATTTCCACGTTGGTTTGACCGTCCACCGCCGTCGAAAACACCTCCGATTTTTTGGTCGGTACCGTAGTGTTCCGGGGAATGATTTTTGTGGCCACGCCCCCCAGGGTTTCTACCCCCAACGACAACGGCGTTACGTCCAACAACAGGATGTCTTTGACTTCGCCGGCCAACACCCCCGCTTGGATCGCCGCGCCGATCGCCACCACTTCATCCGGGTTCACGCTTTGATTGGGTTCTTTGCCCAGGGTGCGCCGCACAATGTCTTGCACCGCCGGAATCCGCGTCGAACCGCCCACCAACACCACTTCGCTGATTTTTGCCTTGTCCAGCTTGGCATCCCGCAACGCTTGTTCCACGGGGCCACGGCACCGCTCGATCAAATCCGAGCACAGCTCCTCAAATTTGCCCCGGTGAGGGTCATGTCCAAGTGTTTGGGCCGTTGGCATCCGCCGTGATGAAGGGCAGGTTGATTTCGGTTTGGGTGACGCTGGACAATTCGATTTTGGCTTTTTCCGCCGCTTCCGTCAGCCGTTGCAACGCCTGCTTGTCTTTGCGCAGGTCGATGCCTTCGGTGCCCTGGAATTGGGTCGCCAACCAATCCACAATTTTCTTATCGAAATCATCGCCCCCCAGGTGGGTATCGCCGCTGGTGGACAGCACTTCAAACACGCCATCTCCCACCTCCAGGATGGACACATCGAAGGTACCGCCCCCCAAATCAAACACCAAGATGGTCTCGTTCTTCTTGTTGTCCAGACCGTAGGCCAGGGCCGCCGCCGTGGGCTCGTTGATGATCCGCAACACCTCCAAACCGGCAATTTTGCCCGCATCTTTGGTGGCTTGCCGCTGCGAGTCGTTGAAATAGGCGGGCACCGTGATCACAGCTTGGGTAACGGTTTCCCCTAAGTACTTGCTGGCATCGTCCGCCAATTTCCGCAGAACCTGAGACGAAATTTCCTCGGGGGCAAATTGCTTGCCGACCGCCGGCGCATCGATCCGCACGTTGCCCGCCATGTCCAACACCTTGTAGGGCACCTGCTGCATTTCGCCGCTCACTTCGCCAAAGCGCCGACCGATAAACCGCTTCACCGAATAAAACGTGTTGTCGGTGTTCATGACCGCTTGCCGTTTGGCAATCTGCCCCACCAGGCGATCGCTGTTTTTGGCAAAGGCCACCACCGAAGGGGTAGTCCGGAAGCCCTCGGCATTGGCAATCACCGTTGGCTTGCCCCCCTCCATCACCGCCACCACCGAATTGGTCGTTCCCAAATCGATTCCCACTACTTTGGCCATAGGGCTTCTCGCTTGTGCTTATCAATGCCTCTCAGGGTACCGATTTTGCGGCGATCGCACAGCAGGTTTTTTCCCCACGATTGGTAGGGTTTTCCGAACCGCAGGGCCATGGATCGGCTTTCGTCCCCCTACAATAAAGGCCTGTCTTTTGCCTTTGCACATGGCCGACACCCTCCAAACTTACTATTTTGTGGCCGGCAGCCGGCGCTTTCTCTGCGAAGAAGAACCCCTGGCCGAGTCGTTGGCGGAACGGGAACGCAATTACCAAGCCCGCGGCAAGGAACGGGATTTTTGGCTGATTGAATCCCCCGCCCCTTCCTCGCCCCGCCCGGAGCTGGCCCCCCTCCGCCCAGAAAATTCCCCAGCCGGCAGCGGCCGTGGTGTCCACCGATCCCGATGTGGTGCGTTGGCTCAAACTCCGGTTGGCGTTTGTGGTCACCGGCGAGTTTCAAGCCCATCAACCCCAAGGGTAATCCCCAAGTTTTCCAAAAATTTTAGCATTTGGAAAAAATCTGGAACGGGCGGCCAGTGCTGTCATAATAACGTCATCCCCATGACGACAATGGCAACGTTCAAGGAGTGCAGCGCGGCAACGTGTGCTATGGATGCTCAAGTTTCCCTCGCCGGTCGCGGTGTGGCTAGCGGTGTGACCCCCAAAGGTCAGGCGGTGACGGGGGTAACTCCGGCCGCCCTGGTGGAGGTTGTGGCATCTTTGGGCACGGCGGCAGGCATCCTGCAGGTGTTTTCCCCCCACCACTGCTGGCATTTGGTGCTGGTGGGCGAGGGCATTCTCTTGGCCGAAAGCGGCGATCGCCCCCTTGATCCCTTTTTGCGCAAAGCCAAGGATGTGCGTCCCCCCCTCCCCCGCTTGGCCGAACTGGAACGCTTGGCGACCACCGCAGACCCCGATCGCTTGACGGTGTATCGGGCGATCGCCGAGGAGGACGAAAGCGAGTCCCTCCGCCCAATTCTTCAACAAACCCTCTACGAAGTGCTGTTGGCGATCGCCCTCGAAACCGAAGTGTCGATCCGGTGGTTCCCCAACCGGGCGATCGGGACGCTATCTTTGCCCCGCTGGCGGTTGGCGACGTTGTACGCCGGTTTGCTGCCCGAAGCCCAAAAGTGGCGACGCGATTTGACCTATGTGCGCCATCCCTACCAACGGGTGCAACTGCTGGACAGCGACGATACCATTGCCCAAGTGCCCCTGTTTGCGAGCGTCACCGGCGGCCGCCACCGCATTGTCGAAATTGCCGATCGCTTTAAGCAGGATGTGTTTCGGACGGCCCTCAAGTTGGACAAGCTGGCGGCCAAGCGGACGGTGGCCATCCTGCCCCTGAGCCCGTCGTCGCAAACCCCCATCCCCATCCCGGAGACGGAACCGACCGCACCCACCGTCTGCGTGGTGGACGACTCCCCCCTCCTGCTGCAACAGTTTGCTGCCCTCCTTGAGCAATGGGGCTACGAATCCCTGGTGGTTCGCCAACCCCAAGCGCGATCGCCGAAATGGTGAAGGCCCTCCCGCGGTGGCATTTTTGGACATCAACATGCCGGGCATCAGCGGTTTTGAACTGATTGCCCAAATTCGACGGCAACCGGAAATCGCCCAAATGCCGATCGTGTTGGTGACCGCCGAGGGCCACATCGCCAACAGCATGCGGGCGAAATGGGCCAACTCCCGTTTTTGACCAAACCCCGCACGGCCGACGATGTTTACCCTTTCCGTGATGCCCTCCGTCGTCTCCTCCGGGAACTGGCCCCCCTCCCCTCCGATCCCCTTGTCTAAAAACCTGTTCTATAGCTGTAAATAACTTGGTTGGGATGGGGTGCAGGGGTTGCACCCCTGTCTGGGGGCTACGCCCCCAGACCCCCTTTCCTTCGATGTCCAAATCCATCCAAATATAGCCATAAAAAACCCACCTAAGATAAGCTTGAGGTGAGTTGGACTCAAGGGCAACGCCTTGGCTCAAAAAACCTTAAACCCGCTTCCCTCCAATTCCCGAAAACCATGGGAGCCAGGAGCAAAGCGGGTTAAGGTCAGCCTCTCCCACCCTTCGGCGAGCGGGTTGGCCAGCTTACTTGTTCGGTTGGGGGGTCATCCGCAGGTAGGGTTTGATTTCCGTCACCCCTTTCGGAAACTGCTCCCGGGCTTGCTCGGTCGGAATCGAGGGCACTACCACACAATCTTGACCATCTTGCCAGTTCACCGGAGTCGCCACTTTGTAATTGTCCGTCAATTGCAAAGAGTCAATCACCCGCAAAATTTCGTCGAAATTGCGGCCGGTGCTGGGGGGATAGGTCATCGACAACCGCAGTTTTTTGTCGGGATCGATCACAAATACCGTCCGCACCGTGATGTTGGGGTTGGCATTGGGGTGTACCATCCCGTACAAGTCCGATACCTTCCGATCGGCATCCGCCAAAATCGGATAGTTCAACGTAGTGTTTTGGGTTTCGTTGATGTCGCCGATCCACCCTTGGTGCGATTCGGCACCGTCCACGCTCAAGGCAATAATTTTGACGTTGCGCTGGTCAAACTCCGGTTTCAGCTTGGCCGCCATGCCCAATTCCGTGGTGCATACGGGCGTATAATCGGCCGGGTGCGAAAACAACACCGCCCACTTGCCTTCCATCCACTCGTAAAAGTGAATCGGCCCCTCCGAAGAGTCTTGGGTAAAGTCAGGAACAACGTCGCCCAGTTGCAAGGTCATAGTACCTAAGTCCTTCTGTAAATCTTGTAGCTAATCTTATAGCAAGCTTTATAGCAAGCCTTGTAGAGGGTCTTGTGATGAATCTACGTAAATCCTGTAGACATAACGATCTACACAATTTTTAGCATATCACGAAAGGGATACCCCCTCGCCGGCGATCGCAATCATTGCGGATTTGCCGCCATCTCCACAGAAACACTTTCAGCAATACTTTCTGAGATCAAAACCAGTTCGTGTTCGCCGAGGTGGGCCGTAAAGGATTTTTCGCCGGCAAAGCGCACCACCCAAGGATAATTGGGGCTAATGGGACGTCCCTGCTTATCGGCGATCGCCGTGGCAATTTCCCCCTCTTGACCTTCAAGGTTGTAGGGTTGCCCTTTGTGGAGGGGATGGTGGTACACCATCACCGGGCTGGAAACCCGCACGCGATCGCCAATGTTCATGGTGGAGAGAAAATGGGAGCGAACCCATTGTAGCGGAGCCGGTCAACGATAGGGATTGTCGTAGGGGATGCGGGTGCCTCGCCACAGCAGTTTTTCCCGTAACGATTGATAAAAAGAGTAATTTTCTCGCAAAATCACAAACTGGGCGGCACAGTAGGCCATCCGGATATCGACCCGTTGCCCAGGCAAGACGGTGCGGGCAAGGGTGCCGTCGGCCCACAGTTTGAGGCTGCGCTCTTCGGGGTCCAGGGGCCAAATGCTGACGGTGAGTCTGGGCGGCAACACAATGGGACGGCTGGAAAGGCTGAGGGGGCAAATGGGGGCAATGGTCAGGGCTTCCATGCCGGGATGTACAATCGGGCCACCGGCCGCCACCGTATAGGACGTAGAGCCGGTGGGGGTCGCCACAATCAAACCATCGCCATGGCACTGATCGATCGGTTCGCCGTCGATTTCCAGTTCCAGGACGGCGGTGGCCAGGCGATCGGGGCCGCTGGGTTTGACACACATTTCATTGAGGGCCAAAACGAGGCGATCGCACAGCCTACGGGGTATCCCATGCGATCGTCCACTGCAACAACTTGGGCCTGCAACATCATGCGCCGTTCGATCGCGAAGCGATTGGTTTGCAACCGTTCCCAAACCTGCGTCGTATGGGCAAACAGTTCCCGCGGTTGGGTCAAAAAACCAAGGTGACCGCCCACATTCACCGCCAAAATGGGCACACCCAAAGGGGCCAAGTGCCGAGCCGCCCCCAGGGTGGAGCCATCCCCCCCCAACACAATGGCAACATCAATGTGCCGCAGCGACTCCAAAAACACCGGATAGGGGTTGTCTTCGCGACCGCTGGGCCCCAGCAACACTCGGCTTCCCAGTTTCTCCAACTCGCGACCGCAGGTTTCGGCCAGCCGCCGGACTTCTTCATCCCCGGCGCGATAGGCCACCACCACTTCCCGTAATTCCATGGGCTGCTCCTGGGGTTATCGTCGTTGCCTGTGCCCCATTCATCATCCCCACAACCCTACCGGGAGAGGCGCTGACCCGTGTTCTGACTTGGGTTGCGCCACCCATTGTAGAATATGTGCCTGTAGAATACGGGACTGGCTCAGCACCGCCCCGCCCCCTAACCTACGTTACCCCCTATTGAAACGTAGGCACCGCCGGGGGGGTGGGAACGCCAGCAGGGGTGACCAAAGGCCGCATCGTTGCCGGCTGGGGCGTGGTCACACCGGCGTTTGGAGCTGCATTCCCCGAAGTGGCCCCAGGATTGGTCTGGGATGGGGCAGGGTTGGGCGATGCGGGGTCGGTGCCTGCGGGAGCTTCTTGGGCGATCGCCGCTTGGCCCACCGGCCGGGGCACTTCCACACCGCTTTGCTCCATAATCACCGTGGGCTCCCCTGTGGTTTCGATTCGTTTGACCAACACTTGATTGTTGAACAACCGCTGACCGGCGCTCACGTAACGACTGGTGGTTTCCCCCGGGACGGCAACAATCGCAAATTGACGGCCGCCCAGGGCCACAATGCCGTTCACCAAATGCTACCGGCTTCGGCGGTGCGTGGGGGGGGCGGTGGCGGCGCAGGGTAGGGCTACGCGTACCCCAGTGGGAGCAACCGCACGGCGAGCCGCTGGATTGACGCGAGGGGCAGGCGGGGTCGGGGGCGGCAGGTTGGGCGCTTGCACTGTACCGGGAATGGCGGTGAACGGATCCCGGCTGTCGGCGCTTTCGATCCGGGTCAACGCCTCTTGCTTGCGTTCGTCCACCCCGGGGGTCACAATCAAGCTGGCGGCCAAGGGGCTAGCCGGTACGGTCGGCTCGGCAAAAGGCTCGTTCGGGGGTGGTACCTGCCGCCCGGGGCACGACGTTGGGTGGGGGCGGTGCCGCCGCTTTTTGCAGCTCCGGCAGTTGCCCTTGTTTGGCAAGCTGCTTTTTGTTCTCGCAATCCTCCACGCTGGAAGCTGGCACGGTTGTAAATGTCCGGTTTTCGATGTCTTCCACCGTGCAGTCCAACTGCGCTATGTTGTCGGCGGTTGTACAGGCACTAGCCAATAGGGCTCCAGCGATCGCTATGCCGGTTAGCTTGGTGTATCGCATCGTAATTCTCCAAAGCCTCTGAAGGGTTGCTGACGTTGCTGCTTGACTCGACGCTGCTTGATTCGACGTTGCTTGAATTCCACGCTTCCGGACTTTGCCTGGGCGGTTGCCTTGAGAATTGCGGAATGCTTTTTCCCCAAACCGTCGCTTCGTCCGAATCGCTTGCTTGCTCGTGCCGGTTGCCACCCCTCACACGGTATCTCTGGACGCACCTATCTATGGATGCACTTATCTCTGGGTGAACTTTTGGATGCGTTTGGGGATGTGTCCCACAATGCCTTTGGCAAAGAACATACACCACATGGCACCCAACCCTTAGGATTTAGCGTTGGCTATTATCATCCTCGCGATCGCCATCCTGGCGACACCGGATTTGAACTTATTTTAGCCAACCCTAAACAAGCCGCTTTCCTAGCAAAGGAAAGAAGCCAAAAGTGACCATTGGGAACGGCGGATTTCCTTGCGGATTGCCGCACGCATATTACGGTTTGGGAGGGGTTTGTGCAACGCATTTACGGAAAATCCTACTGCCCGTTTGAGCAGTTGCGGCGATGGTTTCAGTTTACATAACGCACAAAGCGCCGCCCGTTTTGCTGGACGGCAATCCCGGGGGTGGCCCCTGCGAACACATCCTGAACGTAAATGCCGTTGGCCAGCCGCTGCCCTCGGCGCACATACTGAGAAGTCAAATCACCGGGAACGCTGACGATCGCATAGGTGTCGGTGCCCATGTCCATCACACCGGTGACCTTCAAG
>JAAUUG010000126.1 GCA_012031195.1 Oscillatoriales cyanobacterium SM2_1_8 | reverse complement strand
GGTGGGCAAGGTGACTCGGATGGTCGTACCGCCACCCGGCACGCTGCAGAGCAGTCAGGGTACCCCCGTGGGCCTCGACACAGTTGACCACAATCGACAACCCCAAACCCGTACCTTGAATGTTGGACACGTTCCTGGCGCGGTAGAACGGCGTGAACAGGTTTTTTTGATCGGCGAAGGGGATGCCACAGCCCGCGTCCCGCACCCAGAAAACGGCGATCGCCCCCTGCTGTCCAGCCTCAAATTCAACCTCAAATTCAATGGTGCTTTGCGGTGGCGAATATTTCAGGGCGTTGCTCAAAAGGTTGGTGAAAATTTGACGCAGTAGCTTTTCATCCATCACCACCGAAAATTCGGGCAACGGGAGATCGTCCCGCAGCACTTCCCCTTCCCAAACAATCACAATCTGGCGATCGTGATGGCGGGGCTGCATTCCCAAGTTGCGGACCAAACGATGGCAAAAGCGACTGAGGGAGAACGGGGCCGGCTCGAAAGCCAGACGACCGGACTCAACCCGCCCCATCAACAACACATCTTCCAACAAACTGCTGAGATGGTTCACTTCGCCTTGAATCTGACGAAAGTGTTCCAATTGCTCTTCCCGTGACCACTCGTAGTGTTCCAACAGTTCGGCGGCGGTGAGAATGGCCGTCAGCGGTGTCCGAAATTCGTGGCTGACAATGGAAATAAATTCGGATTTGAGTTGATTCAGTTCCTTTTCGCGGCTGAGGGCCCGTTGCAGGCTCGTGGTGAGGGTCTGCAATTCCCGGTTGCGCACCGCCAGGCTTTTTTGCAACTGGTGCAACCGCAAGTGGGTTTCGACCCGGGCCAACACCTCCACCGGCTCAAAGGGTTTGGTGATGTAGTCTACCCCCCCCACCGAAAAGGCTTCGACTTTTTCGAGGGAGTCGTCCAAAGCGCTGATGAAAATCACCGGCACATCGACGGTGTGGGCATTGTCTTTGAGGGTGGAGCAGACCTCAAAGCCGGACACATCGGGAATGCGCACATCCAACAAAATCAAATCGGGGGGATCGGCCAGGGCCGATTTGAGGGCCATGTCGCCGGAAATGGCTTTGCGCACTTCGTAGCCCTGCCGCATGAGGAGGGTGGCCAGCAATTGCAGGTTGGCCACCACATCGTCCACGATCAAAATTTTGGCGGCGGTGGGTTCTTCCCCATTTTGCCAAGAACCCAACCAATTGGCCGCGGTGGAGGCAACGGGAGAAACCACAGAAGCGGCGGGCAACTTGGCAAGGCGATCGGGCACGGTTTCTACGAAGACAACTTTGGGTCTAGTGTAACCGGTTTCAGCTTCCGCAACTCTTGGAGCAGTTCGCTATCGTCTCGCTTGAAAAGGGGCAACGCTTCGATGTGGCGGTACCGCAATTTTCCCTGCAAATCGATCAGAAAATAGGCGCGTTTGCACCCCACCAACAAATCGTTCACCCCGTAGGCACGAATCACCTCTTTGCGGCGATCGCTGAGGAGGGGGAAAGGCAACCCCAGGCTTTGCGAAAATTCGCGATGCTTTTCCACGGTATCGGAACTGATCCCCAAAATTTCCGCATTGAGGTCGCGAAATCGTTGCCAATCGGCGGCAAAATCCGCCAGCTCGGAAGTGCAACCGGGGGTAAAGTCGCCGGGATAAAAAGCCAGCAAAACGTTGGTTTTGCCACGATAGGCGGACAACGAGATGTCGCCGCGATCGCTGGGGAGGGTAAATTCGGGGGCAAGCTGACCGAGGGCGGGCACCATAGGAATTGGATAGAAAGGTTGGACACCGGGCGCTCTCAGCTTAACCGGTTTGGGGCTAAACCACGCGGTAGGAAAGGTGGAGGGTTGTCCACAGGCGGGAATCCAAGCACCATTGGGCTTCGCCGGTGTCGGGGCCGGCGATGTCGTCGAGGAGGGCGGTGGCAATTTCGATCGGGTTGGCGAGGGCGGTGCGGGTGTTGGGGGTGTGCCTCCCCAGCAGGGCATCGGTCCGGGGCTGCGGAGCCAGGCTCAGCAAAGCGTAGACATCCATGGGGCCGGGGGCGGCTCCCACCGTCCAGGCCACGGCGGATTCGGCGGGGGGCACGGTTAAGGTCTGGTGGGGCAAAACGGTGCCGGTACCGGTGTAGGGCACCACAACGGCCGGTGGCACGAACAGCCGCCCTTGGGCATCAAAGGCCAAAATCCGGGCATACAGGGGATCGTTGGTGCCGTTTTCGAGGGTGCACACGAGGCGATCGCCGGCGGTGAGTTTGGGGTAGGGCAGCAGGGGCGGGGTCTCGGCGATGGGGTGGGTGGCCTGGTAGGCGCACAGGATGGGCTCGGGGCGGCGGCGGGATTGCACCAACAGACGGGCGATCGCCCCAATCTGGGAGGACTCAGGGTTGATGGTGGCCCGCAGCCATTTTGCCGCCAACCATCCTTCTAATTGGGGGCGCAACCGTCGGACGGCAGCCCCCACCGATTCTTCGGCGGCCCCAAAGGAACCCAAAACGGGTCGATGGTTGACCGTAAACAGACCGTAACTTTGCGCTTGGCACCCCAACAACACGTCGGCGGCCTGTTCTCCGGGGGCGAGGTGGGGAATGGCGGACAGGGCGCTGGTGGCATCCACCCGTTCAATGCGGCTCAGATCGTTGTCGAGGGCCACCACCAAGGGCAAATTTTTGGGGATCACCCGCCCCTGCTCCCGCACGGAACTGCCGGGGGGGGCTGCCCCCTCGACTTTGGCGACAAGCCCGGTTCGGGCCCGTACGATCAACCTTTGCGGCGGTGTGGTCTGGACTTCGAGGGTGCTGCCGGGGCCGATGTAGGCCAGGCGATCGGGGGCGATCCCCCCCAACCACACTTCGGCGGTTTTGCCATCGCTGGTTTGGACATACCCATCGCTGGCGATCGTCGGCAAGGGAATGCTTTCGGGCCAGGGGGGGGCGATCGCCTCCACCTCCAGGGCGGCATGGCGCAAGGTTTCGGCAACTCGGCTCCAAAGTTGGGGGCGATCGGCGGCCACGGCTTGCCACAGCCGGTGGGTTAACGCATGGGTAAACAAACCGCTGGCGATCCCGGCGGCCCCCAACCCCTCCAAACAGGTGGGAGCCCAATCGGTGGCCTGCAGGAGGATGGGCAAACGCCGCCGTTGCCAGGGAGTGAGGGCGGCCAGCAATTGTTCCTGCAGAACGGCCTCTTCGGCCAACAACCGCCAGGTGGGCAAAGCCGGTCGCGATCGCCCACGCAGGGTACCGGCCAGGGGTGAGGCCATGGGGGCATAGCCGACATCCAAGGTGCTCAAGACGGTGGCCGCCGGCAGGGACTGCAACAAACGTCGCCAGGTGGTGAGGGGAAGATCCCGCACTTCTTGGCCCGCCAGGGGATAGGGGCTATCGATCGGCACCAGGGTCGGTTCTTCCCCCAATTGGGAACCGTGGCCGCTGAAATGCACCCACACCGTGTCTTCGCCGCCGGCACCGCCCAAATGCTCTCGAAAAGCCGCCAAAATGTTGGGGCGGGTAGCCTGCCGATCGCCCAACACCAGAATATCGCTGTCGGCAAACCCAAATTGAGCGATCAACAATTCCCGCAGGAGGGCCACATCGGTCAGGCAGCCGTTGAGGGGCAGCCAATCGCCCCGGGCATTGTACTGGTTGATGCCAATCAGCAGCGCCCATTTGCGGGGAGCCGGGGCCGCCACGGTCGCGGCCACGGTCGTCGCCACGGTTGCGGCCAGGGTTTCGGTGGTCGCCCCCAGCGCGCACGAGTTGAGGGCCGCCAGGGTGAGGCCCAGTTTGTCCCAGGAATTGCCGTCTGCCGCACGCCATGAGTTTCCCCCCTGTGCTGCGAACCATTAAAGCCCAAAAGGGGCCCCCTCACGCCAAGGCGGGGGCAGGCAAAACTTGCGCCGCTTCGACCAGGCGATCGCTCCAGTAGGTGGCCAAGGCCTCGGTTTCGGCTTCCACCATGATCCGCAACAGGGGTTCGGTGCCGGAGGGGCGCACCAAGACCCGGCCCCGCGTCCCCAAGTCGGCGATCGCCCCGGCCACGGCTTGGGCCAATGGGGGACAGGCTTCCCAGTGCAACCGCCGCTCCCGATCTTCGACCCGCACGTTCCGCAACCGTTGGGGGTAAGGTTCAAAACTTTCCTGCCGCAGCCGGGCCAAGGGGCCCCCATCCCGCACCAAGGCCGCAATGTGCACCGCCGTCAACAAGCCATCGCCGCTGGGGCTGTAGTGGTGGCACAGCAAATGCCCCGATTGTTCCCCCCCCAGCATGGCCCCGCTGCGCAACATCTCGGCCTGGACGTGGCGATCGCCGACGGCAGTGCGGGTGAGGCGACCGCCCAAGGCCTGCCAGGCCCGCTCCAACCCCAAGTTGGCCATGACCGTGGTCACCAAGGTTTGCTGGGGCAAGCGATGGGCCCTCAGCAGCTCGCGCCCCCACAGGTACAACAACCCGTCGCCGTTGACTTCGCCGCCGGTGCCATCCACCGCCAACACGCGATCGGCATCGCCATCAAACGCAAACCCCAGGTCGGCACCGGTGGCCAAAACCCCCGCCCGCAGGGCTTCGAGATGGGTGGAACCGCAATTGACGTTGATGCGCTCACCGTCGGGGGTGCCGTGCAATACCGTGACGTTGGCCCCCAAGGCCCGAAAGACGGCCGGAGCTGTGGCCACGGCGGCCCCCCACGCCACATCCAACACAATGTTTTGTCCCCGCAAATCGCCGTTGACGGTTTGCCGAATGGCTTCCTCGTAAAGCTCAAGCAAATTTTGACGATCGCAGCGGTGCCCCCACGCCCCCGCCATCCACCGGGGATCGTGCTCGATCCGCGCTTCGATTTCTTGCTGTCGGCGATCGTCCAGTTTGCGACCGTTGGCCCCAAACAGTTTGATGCCGTTGTCTTCGGGGGGGTTGTGGCTGGCCGAAACCATGATGCCCCCCACCAAAACCGGCTGCTGCGATACCAACCAAGCAACCGCCGGGGTGGGGCACAACCCCAAATCCCAGACCTCCAGGCCGGCGGCCGTCAAACCCGCGGTCAAAGCCGCCACCAACATCGGCGACGACAACCGAGAATCTGCCCCGATCGCCACGGCGGTTCCCCCCGCCTCTCGCCACACGGTGCCGGCGGCCCGACCCACCCGCAACGCCAGTTCCGCCGTTAGGCGATCGCCCACGCGACCGCGAATGCCATCCGTCCCAAACCACTGCATGGGTGTTCCTCACGCCAACCGCCCTGATTGTGCCCTGACCTTGCCGTTTTGCCTAGACCGGGGGTTCAAAGACGTACCTGCACCCCTTCCGGCCGCAACGACAACACCATGCCTTCCACCGCCATCGTCGAGTGGGGAAAACAGGTTTGTACTTCGGCCCCCACCCGATCCAAAAAGTCATCGTCGTGCACCGGATCGTGGTGAAAAATGACCAAAAACTTCACGTCCGCCGCCCGCGCCAACTTGACGGCCTCTTGCCAAGTCGAGTGGCCCCACCCCACCTTGGAGGAAGTCGGCGACCAGTACTCTTCGTCGGTGTAGGTGGCATCCAAAATCAACACATCCGCCTGCCGGGCCAAATGCAGCAAACTTTCGTCCAGGCGATCGGGGTAGTGTTCGGTGTCCGTGGCGTAGACCACGGTTTTGCCCCCAAACGTCACCCGGTAGCCGGTGGCCTCCCCCGGATGGTTGAGCATCCCGGTTTCGATCATCACGCGATCGCCAAGTTGCAATTGGGCATCGGGTTCCAGATCGTGAAACACCAGGGTGGCCCCCATAATCCGCAGGGGCACCGGAAAATTGGGGTGCAACATTTGGTCTTCGAGGCGCTCCCGAATCGATGCCCCGTTGGGGGCCACCTTGCCGTAAATATGAAAAGTGTTGCCCCGAATGAACGCCGGCGTGAAAAACGGAAACCCTTGGATGTGATCCCAGTGGCTATGGGTAAAAAAGATATGACCTTCCACCGGCAGCTCGCGAATGAGATGCTGGCCCAACAGACGGATGCCCGTGCCGCCATCGAACACAAGCCGTTGGGAACCGCAACACATTTCGACACAGGGCGTGTTGCCGCCGTAGCGCACCGTCGAGCGGCCCGGGGTGGGAATGCTGCCCCGCACCCCCCAAAACCGTACCAAAAAATCATCCGCCAACCCATCGCCCCCCGACGGGGTCGCCGCTGGGGGACAAGCTGCTGTCAGGTTGGCTGTCTCGGAAACCGCACTGGAAACCGCACTGGAAGCAGCACTAGAGACAGCAGAGGAAGGGGCATCCGGCATGAAGCAATCCTTAAAAAGGGGAAGGCATGAACAGGTCAGGACATGGAATCCAAACATCACCATGGGCTAGCTATTTTAGGATAGCCCCTTCAAACATAATGATAGGGTGCCCCATCCCTCTTGACAAATGGCTATTTTGCCGAAAAAACCCCCGATCGCGATCGAGATCACCGATTTAACGGAACATGGCGACGGCGTGGGCCGCTGGGAAAATTTGGTGGTGTTTGTGCCGGGAACGGTGCCGGGCGATCGCCTGGAGGTGGTGTTGACGGAAACGAAGCGCAAGTTTGCCCGGGGCAAAGTGCATCGGCTGGTGACCCCTTCCCCGCTGCGGGTGCGCCCCCACTGCCTGGTGGCGGACAAGTGCGGCGGCTGCGATTGGCAAGCCCTGGACTATGGGGCCCAACTCCAGCTCAAGCAAACCCAGGTGACCCAAACCCTGCAACGGGTGGGCGGTTTTGATCCGGAAACGTTGGCGATCGCCCCCATTTACGGCGCGGCCGATCCCTACCGCTACCGCAACAAAGCGACGTTTCCGTTGGCGGCGGGCACGAGCCACCTCAAAGCCGGGTATTACCAACGGGGGAGCCATCGCCTGATCAACCTCAACGCTTGCCCGGTGCAAGACGAACGGTTGGACGTGTTTTTGGCGGAAATCAAACACGATTTGCATCGCTGCGGGTGGCCCCCCTACCACGAGACCACCCGCCAAGGGGTGTTGCGCCACCTCAGCCTCCGGATCGGCCGCCGTACGGGCCAAGTGTTGTTGACTTTGGTGGTCGCTGCCGATCGCCTGCCGGGGCCCCTGCCCAAGCCCAGGCCTGGTTGGCGCGCTATCCCAACCTAAAGGGGGTTTTGGTGAACGTGCAACCCCAACCCACCAACACCATTTTTGGCCCGGTCACCCATTGTTTGGCCGGTCAAGATTGGCTGGAGGAGCATTTTGCCGGGTTGGTGCTGCGGTTGCGGGGGGATGCCTTTTTTCAGGTGCATACCGAAGCGGCCGAAGCCCTAGTGTCCGAGCTGCGCGATCGCCTGGCTTTGCAACCCCACGAAACCCTGTTGGACGCCTATGCGGGGATTGGCACCCTGGTGCTGCCGTTGGCCCCCCATGTCCGCCGGGCGATCGCCCTGGAACGTAATCCCCAAGCGGTGCGCCAAGGTCAACAAAACGCCGCCCTCAACGGTTTGGACAACGTCGAGTTTTGCGAAGGTGCGGTCGAAGTGCAATTGCCCCGCTGGCCCGAGATGCCGGAGGTGGTGGTGCTCGATCCCCCCCGCAAAGGCTGCGACCCGGCGGTGATGGCTACCCTCCGGGAACGGCCCCCCCAACGGTTGGCCTACATTGGCTGCCATCCGGCGACCCTCGCCCGCGATTTGGCCCAACTCTGCGCCGGCGATCGCTTTCGGTTGACCTACGTCCGCCCCTTCGACTTTTTTCCCCAAACCCACCACGTCGAAACCCTGACCATTTTGACCCGTACCCCCTAATCCATCCAGCCGATGTGGCGGTTGTTTTCCTGGGTTTGTTGGGTTTGGGAACCGACGGGCCGCCGGGCCAATTTGCTCACGCGGTAGGCAGGGACTGTCGGCGCGATCGCGGCGGGGGGAGGGGCCTTGGGGGTTTGGGCTTGCAATTGGGACTGCAACTGGGCATTTTCGGCTTTTACGCGCTCCAGTTCGGTTTTGAGCTGGCCCGCCAAGTCCAAATACTCTTTCATCTGGGCCACATGCTGCCTCTGGGCCGCCAATTCCGTTTCCAACGCTTGGATGTGGGCCTGCAAAGCCTCGGCATCGGGGGCGGCGGGGGGAATTAGGCAGGGCGGCCCCA